>CAZKRS010000007.1:0-21442 GCA_964555265.1 uncultured bacterium
TGTTAGTGGGGATACTCTTGCTGTGTCATTTTTAATGGGGGGTGAAGTTAAGTTATAAATTTGAAGCAACGTTTTGTTTTTGTATGATTTTCATGGAACCTGAACAATTATGAGGCATCTGCTCTAACCAGACTGATCTAACTGGGTCGTTTAAACTATTTTACTTATCATAGCTTAATTTAACTGGTTTAAATACTGTTTGGCCTGTCTGTTATCCGGGTCCAGCTCAAGTACCCGCTCAAACTGTTTGCGGGCCCTTTCCTGCTCGTCAAGCTGGAAATATGTCACTCCCAGTCCCAGGTGTGACGGCATATCCTCGGGATCAATTTCTATGGCCTTTTGGTAATGCCTCTCCGCCGCTTGCAAATCTCCCCGGTGAAAATGTATCGAAGCCAGGTTTGATATATACTCAACTTCACCCGGAACCAGCTGAAGGGCCTCCTCAAAAAGTCGAACCGCGCGCCGGTGGTCACCAACCTGGAAAGCCCTGAGAGCTTCCTCTCCCTTTTCCGCTGCCTTCTCACGGTCCTCAACTTCAATATCAGTATCTTCAATTTCCGGTGACAGAATCAGTCTCGGCCTATCTTCCGGTTCTTCTTCAATTTCTTCTTCAGGTTCCAGGACGGTTAAAATTTCGTCTTCCTCTTCCAGGGGTCTCCTCTCCGCCGGCGCGCCGCCAAATTCCCATTCGTAATTCAAGGCAAAAGTATAATCCGGACTACCGTCGTCAAGGCCAAATTCTACTCCCGGCTTCAGCTGGACAGTCTCCGAAACTCTGTAATCAGCCCCCATCAAAAAACCGAGCATCTTATCGCCATCTTTTATCGTTGTCCGGTGGCCGGCCAGTTCTCCTCTTAAAGTAAACCCGGGATCTACTAAAAACTCATACCCAATCCCGTAATTCATATAATTTTGAGCTTCCCTCTCTTTTATCTCCCCCTCCTTAAAAGTATACCCCAGCTCCCCGATTACCCGCCCGGGACCGGCCGGGATCCGAAAGGGCACGTTTAAAAAGAAATCCGTCCCGTCATTACCATAGGGAACAACATCTGCATCCCCGGACAGTTTGAAACCAACAGAAGTTGCAATATAATTAGTCCACCGGCCTTTCGTATAAAAAACCACCCCTTCCAGGCCATCCTCGTCGGGAGCGTCGTTATCGGCCATATTTCCCACATAAGAGACATAACCCCCCGCTTCCAGGCGATCAAAATTCCAGAAATTATCTACCAGACCATAACTAAAATGAAGGGGGAAAACACGATAATTATCATAATCATTTTCTGCATCTTCATGGAGGCTTCGATTATATTCAAAACGCAAACCACCACTGAAAAGCATCCCTCCGGCTGGTTGAACCCGGACAGGTTCAATCCCCGGTCGACCGGCTGCACCGGCCAAAAGCGGCGTATTCACGGTAAAAAACAAAACAGTTATGAAGATTGTTAGATAAATACTAAGGTGAGATTTCATAAAAAAATACCTCAGACTCCCTGTCGAGGTCACTCGGTCTATGATTATGTTTTCGCTTTCAGCTTTTAACTTTTAGCTTTCAGCTGTAGTAATGGAGCTGACGGGACTCGAACCCGTCACCTCATCGCATCCTGCTCTTCGAGGGGGAACACATATTCCCCCTCGACGTTCGCTTACGCTCACTGCTCCCCCACGGTCCCTCCTGGGCCTGAATGCCTGAGGGAATACTCCCTCAGACTCCCTGTCGAGGTCACTCGGTCTATGATTATGTTTTCGCTTTCAGCTTTTAACTTTTAGCTTTCAGCTGTAGTAATGGAGCTGACGGGACTCGAACCCGTGACCTCGACACTGCCAGTGTCGCGCTCTCCCAACTGAGCTACAGCCCCATGGTTTGTTTGTTAATATGTATAGATTATATTTGATTTAAGGGGAAATGGTCAAGACAACAGTTACCTGATCTGGTTCAGCCAGCCACGTACATCATCCTGTTGAGGGTCGAGTTCCAGCACTCTTTCAAATTCCCGGGTGGCTTCATCCCACTGACCGAGTTGATAATAAGAAGCACCGAGATATTTGCGAGCCTGAACGTCCTCGGGCTCAAGCTCTACCACCCGCCGGTAATAATTGCGGGCATTTCTGAAATTACCAAGCCGGTAATGCAGACTTCCCAGGTTAAAAAGCACTGCCGGCTGATACGGGTCAAGTTCCAGCCTGTCCTCCAGCAACACTATGGCCTTTTCATAATCACCGGCCCGGTAGGCTTCGGCAATTCTGATTTTGAACTCTTCAAAATCTGGTTCCTCTTCCTTTTCCACCGCTTCAAATTCTTCAACTTCCGGAGCAATTTCTTCTTCATCCCGTTTTATTTCCCGGGCGTCAAGATCTCTTGGGGGGGTGACAGGCCGGGCATAGCGCTGTTCCCACCGGGGTCGGCGGCGGGCAAACGGGCCAAAACAACCCCCCAGTAAAAAAACCGTTATTAAAAGAAAAATAAATCCCGGGATCGCATTTTTTTCAAACCACATGGTTACCTCCGACAGCATAATCTGACTCAAAAAGAAACCCTTGTTTTTTTATCGGCTGTTTCGGGGGGATTTGTTTAAATAATTTTCATAATCCGCCGGTGTATCCAGGTCTGATAAAATTAAATCGTCCTCCAAGGGAATCTCTACTATCTTATCTTCATGCTTTTCATAGAGGCTGTTTATCCCCCGGCTAACCGGTAACTTTTCCACTTCTTTCAAAAACCAGACCGGAAACAGCGGTGGGTGCCCCCGCGAGTCTTTATAAACAGGAATATTTATTTTCCCTTCCACCGTCCGGCTTAAATAATCTTTATATGTTTCGACGGGTAAGGGAGGTAAATCAACAGGTTCCATTAGAACCGGCAAATTACAATCCATCGCTTCAAGCGCAGATTTAAAAGAACTCGTCTGACCTTCTTCCGGATTTTCGTTTACCACCACTTTTATATAACCGGGAAGACGCTCAATCTGTTCCAGTGTTTTTTCTCTATGATAACCAAGTACCAAAAACGTCCGCCGGGCACCGCAGTTTTTATTTCTCCGGGTGCGGCATAAGATAAAGTTCTCCCCCGCCGGAGTTTCAAGCAGACCTTTCGGGAAACCCATCCGCGAGGACTCACCCGCCGCTAAGACAACATGATCATATTCCACTCTCATTGCTCCTTGGGGAAATATATTGAAATCTGCCGGTTAGAACTGAATTTGATTTACTACTCTTCTATAATTGTGTATTCTAACATACTAAAGTTTTTAAAATACAGCAGAGGTACAGCAGAGGTTATTAAATTAATTTAATCGGACGAGGGAGTTAGTTAACCTTGCAATTTTTTGGTAACGAAATCGAGGGTTTCCCCGAGCTTTCATATATTGCTGCTATCGGCCAGGCGCAAAATAATCTTTCTGATGAACTTTTCAAAAGAGTAAAAAGAATTGAAAAAGCTGATCCTCAGAAAAATAAGCTGGCCCTGGACATCCGGGGACTGCAAAATATTAAGGAAAGACACCTTGCTTCCTTTAATAAATTAGAAACCAAGCTCAAGCAGATCAACTGGGACTTTTATATCTGTAACCTACCCCGCCAGGATCAGAAATTATTCTTTTCAAAAAAAGACCAGGATAAACTGAATATTTTTGAAACTAAAAATGAGTTATTAGATTATCTTGAAAAACAAAATAGTCCCAACAAACGTCCCAAACAATCGAAACCGTTAAAAATAGGTTTAAGAACCGTGGAAGGAATCCGACTGTTTGAAGGCAAAGCAGTCCGATTTGATGAAGAAAAAGACATGCTGACTGTTCTCACCAGGGATAAAAACGCAGCAAAAATAGCAGATAAAGAAACAATGGAAGCAGAAATTTATTTCCAGTCCAAGAAAATTCAGGTCCTACCTCACAAGGTAAAACTTAAAGACTGCCGGGAAACAAAGAAAAAGGACTACAATTACCGGCTCAAAGCTGTAATTTTAGAAGTTAACCAGTCAGATAGAAAAAGTTTATCGCAACATTTCAACGGCTAATCTCCGCTGTTATTTTCCTCATTCAGACGTCGAAAACAACCTATAGAAGCCAGCATAACCTGAAGTTGACCGTCCATCAGGCTGTCAATAGCAATTTTTTCAGAGATCCGGTGCCGGTGTTCGCCCCGGGCCAGCCCCAGCGTAACCGTGGGCAAACCGGCGTCAAGAAAAATACAACCGTCCGACGAAGCGGGGCCTTTTACACTCTCAACACTTAACCGGGACTGAATATCCTCAACTTCGGTGATAAGCCAGTGGTCGGCGTCCAGGTGGGTTACGGGCCTTCGAGAAACTTCTCTTACTTCCAGTTCACTTCCTGATTTTTCCTCAATATTGTTAACGGCAGTGAGGACATTTTCTCTCAATTCCTCCAGCAGATCTTCGTCATCAGAACGAATTTCAAGACTTAGATCACAGCTGTAAGGGACAGTATTAAACGCCGTTCCCCCTTCAATAATCCCGGCATTTATAATGCTGAATTTATTACCGTTTTTGTATTCCTCCTCAATTTCCTGGAAGCGATCAATCAACCGGCTTATAACACCGATAGGATTCTCCCCGGTTTCTTCCCGCCAGACATGTCCCCCCTCGCTTCTGGCCGTGATCTGAAGCCGAACCGTTCCCAGCGACCAGTGGTCTATTCGTCCCAGTCCGTGGCCTTCAAGGCAAAAAACAAAACCTATCTCCTCCCGGCAATTATCAACAAAATAACGGCTTCCCCTTAAATTTCCCTGCCCTTCCGTTGCAGCGGTGGCAACAAAAATCAAATTCCCGGGTTCCTTGTCGCCCAGGATCCGGCGCATGGAAAGTAACGTGGCCAGCCCCAGGCTGTCATCACCAACTCCCGGACCGGTCAGGTATTGATCGTCCACCGTTACCGTATGGTTGACAGAACTATCAAAAACGGTATCCAGATGGGCTGTCACGCAGAGGGCCGGAACATCTCTTTGTTTAGCATGGGCCACTACATTCCCGGCCGAATCACGGTAAACATTATCAACACCTATTTCACGGAATTTCCGGACAAGCATTTCAGCTCTCCGATCTTCCTCACCGGTAGGAGCCGGGATTTCACTTATATTTACCACGTCGCTTAACAGGGTCATTCTGTCCCGCTCAATTTTATCCTTGAAATTAGAAAAATCAGCATCAGTTATCTTCATAATTTCCTCACCTCATCATCTAAATAAATCAATAAGCTTTAACCTGGTAATAATCACAGTCAAGTTCTTCAACAAGCCGCTTGCCCAGGTAATTAACATAATTTCCAAAATTTTTCTGGTTAAGATAGGGGAATGTCTCCCGGTCAAATTTGGCATTGAACTTGGGCTGACCAGAAGCCGCCCGGCGATGGCCCCCGTCCCTGAAAGTCCCCAGTTTTCGTCCTACCACGTCCAGATCCAAAACCTCTCGGGAATCTCTAAGATTTCTCATCAGTAGCTTGGCCGGGGATGGACAGTAGAAAAAGTAATCAAACGGATAAGTTTGTGCCAGGTGAGCAAGAGCCAGGGGCATCGTTAAATTTGGCTCGTCCTCGTCGGGATACAACCCTTTAGCCACGCAAATATTTGCCATCCCCTCCCCGGTACTGAGCCTCAAATTATAGACTCCTTTTTCAAGCCGGCTCAATACTTTTTCCATTCCCGGTTCAAGTTCTTCCGGATATTGCTCCTCAAGATTCAAAAGTTCAAGGCCGGTAACATCGGTAACTATACTAAAAATATAATATAAATATTCGGCAAAATTATCACCCGAAACTCTCTCAAACCTGTCAAGAGGAAATCCGGGGTTATTCACCGGAGAACCAGTTGCTGCGGCCGCGTGACCACCATCGGAAGGACTTCCTATCTTACTGACCAGGTTACTGAGATCAATTATAAATCCCTCTTCGTTTACCCGCCGGGTTGAAAACAAAAAGGAACCGTAAGCATAAAAATAGTAGTCCATCTGGTATCGCCGGGTAAGGTAGTTAAGTGCCGAGGCAACGTTGATGTTCGGTTCGCCTTTTTCAGGATCACAAAAAGGAGATATTGCACTGTAAATATCCACGCTTTTCCCTGTTTCCGAAGCATATAATTCCTTCTCAATATGCTCTTTCTGAGCATCGTCACCAAATAACATCTCGAACGGATGCAAATATTTCTTCCAGCCAATCTCGGTTGAATAATCACCGTCTTCGGGCGGCTGGATCAACCGGGCTCTAAACAGCGTTTTTTCCACCCGGGGGAGAACTTTCTGCAGTCCTTCTTCATACTTCTGGACCGCCTTATCCCAGCCCTGGATGGAAAGAATATTCTCCATTTCCGATTCGGTTTCAGCCTCCATAAGCCCCCGGACCATCTCAATCTTATTATACTTCGAGCCGATTAACTTGGATATTTCAATTGCCAGCTCAGATTCTTTTATATGCAAATCCTGATAGTGAGCCTCCTGCTGGAGCCGTTTCATCGCCGGAGAGTCGGCTTCTTTGTCCTTTACAAACTGATCATAAATAAGATCGGCCCCACAAAGCTGGTCTTCAATCGGTTCATCCTCTCCCCGGGGCAGGCTGGCAATAAAAACCTCCTCAATCAACCCTTCTTCCTTCAAAGATTTTAAACGTTCTAAAATCGGTGGCGTATAGGGATGGTGATCGTCAATCCGGATCAGCCGGACATCGTTCTCAGTCAGGTAGCGGATATCGGATTCTATAAGATCACACTGCAGTTCAATAGCCCGCCGGGCGGGAATTATATCTTCGTCTTCAAATCTGTCCATGTTAATACTGTCCCCGGCGCCGGAGGAGGAATCATCACTCAAATATTCCACCAGGCTTAATTCAATTGAATCAGGATCCGGATGCTCTTCAAGGTATTTATCCCCCAGCTTAAGATCCCCGGGGAAAGTTAAAAAATCTATATCATTATGAGTAGCGGTAACTCCAAAATTATCCGCTTCAGCGATCCCGTTGACCACCACCCTGGCGGCACCATTTCCGTCAGTTGAAACAACCATGCTCTGGACTTTTTTCTCCGGAGATTGCGGAGGAGAAAGAGTTACCGGCCCCTCGCTGACGTTAAAAACAACCTCCAGGTCGGAAACAGGCCGGCCCGATTCACTCTCCGTAACCTGGACAAGCAGTTCAGTTTCCAGGGGATCGTAACTCTCCAGTATCCATTCATAGGAAAGGTTCTGCCAGAACTTGTTGACTTTTTCTACCTGTTTCAACATTTTTTGGACATTCTGATTGTCCGGGTTGGCATCAGAAATGCGCCGGAGCAATTCAATTAAATCCTTATTATAATCGATCACAAAACTTTTTATTGTCTCCAGCCATTCCTCAAGATCATCCCGGGCACCTTCGGGCAGTTCAGATTCAACATTGGCAATCAAAAAGCAGGTACTCACATAAACTGAAACCGCCTCCACCCAGATTCCCATCAGCTGCTCTCGCCAGTCAAGACGGCCCTTGCAACCAAAATCAAAACTTGAAGAATCGGAAATTAGCAGCCGTTCTTCGACCAGTTCCTGGTCCATATCTCCCACAATATCTCGCTTGAGGTTGGAGGTGATCATTTCTTTTAATTCCTCGCGGGCCGCCGCAAAATCTTCTCCAACCAGTTTTTCGGCCAGCAGATCAATCGCTTCGCTTGCTCCGCCATCCTCTTTTATCTGCCGGGCAATCGGCTCGAGTAATCCCGCATATTCCCGGGCCATTTTAATCTCATAAAACTTACGTTCACTCTTTACTTTCCGTAAATTCTTCATCATGTCGTTGTAGGCTGTTTTCCATTCTTCCGGATATATACCGGGTTCAGACAAAAAAAGCTTCCGGATTTTCTCAAACTCTTCATAAATTTCAGTTCGCAGTTGCACTTCATCCTCCCGTTTTATCCGGTTCAATTCAAGCCGGGGAGCAAGCGCATCAATAGGAAAATCTGGCAGGTAAATGTCACATCCTTCATGCACATCAAGATGCCGCAGCCCTTCAGAATAATTTACAAAATCAAACTCATAATCCTCGCCATACTCCGGTTCACCCTCAACCTGGGTCTTCATCCAGGCTCCGTAAAATGTATTCGAAGCAACGGTGTCCAAATCTCCTCCCGATTCTTTACCCAGTCCCTCTTTTTCTCCCAGTCCGGGAATAATAAATACTTTTTTGCGCATAACTGCCTCCCGTTTTTCGAAAATTATCGACTGCCTCACCAAATAGACTACCATTTGATAAAATACCCTGTCAAAAAAATAGGAACCAAAAAGGATATTTTTAATAATAGGGAAATTTTATAACAGTGAAGAAAATTGAACTGGAATTCAAAGGATTGCTCCGGAGTCCGGTAAGCTGGGCCAAAGTCAGCCGTAAACTACTGGTTAGACTGGCGGATATGAAAAATATTTCCCTGAAAATTAAACCCGCCCGAGGATTCCTGTGGACAAAAAAAATCCCCTTGCCAGACAAACTGGGAACATTAGCCGGCAACCATCCCAACCCGGACTGCCGGTTAATGTTTGCTTACCCACCCCGTTTGGATAATTACAAATCCCAAAACCAGGTCCCGCTCTGGAACCTTTCGGTTTATGAAGCCTCCCGCTTACCCCCGGGCTGGGCTAAACCCTTAAACCGGTTCTGCGAGCAGGTGGTTGTTCCTACCACGCACACAAGAAATATTTATCAAAAAAGCGGGGTCCGGGATGAGAAACTGAAGGTTGTGCCCTATGGTTATGATCAGAAACTACTTAATAAATGCCAGGAAAATAATCCTGGTGATTTGACGCAAAAAAACATAAAAATAGTAACCCTGGCCACTCCCCACCGGCGAAAAGGTCTTGATTTAGTTGCAGCCTGCAGAAAAATATTGAAAGATTACCCCGTCCGGTGGCATATCCACGCCCCCTACCGGCAAGATGAAGAAAAAACAGAATTCTGGGAAGATCCCGGTGTCCTGGATGAATTGAAGTCCGCGGGTTTCACGGTTACCGATAACCCGGTGGGGGATGAAAAAATTATTCGTCTGCTGAGCAGCGCCGATCTCTGCGTCCAGCCCAGTCGTTCGGAAGGTTTCGGGCTGGTAATCCTGGAGGCAATGGCCGCCAGAACCCCGGTCGTCACAAGTAACTGGGGCGGGCACCTGGATTTTGAAGGGCCGGGCATGATGACGGTGGACGGCGAAATGAGAGCAGCAAAATACTGCCAGTATGACCGCCGCCAGCCGGAAGCCAGGGTTTTTGAACCGGACATCCGGGATCTAAAAAATAAACTCCACCACCTGTTAACCAGCCCGGGGAAATTGAAAAAATTGGGAACTGAAGCCCACCGGACAGTCAAACACCTTACCTGGAAGAATTCCGCCCGAAAACTAACAGATCTAATCAGTACCCGGGTCGGTTAAACTTCCACGGATTCGTCGGCGTCAAGCTCAACCTCTTCAAAAGTAAACCCTTTCTGCAAATCCTCGGTAATCTCCCAGGTGCAGCTTAGTCCCTCGGGAAGCTGGATCAAATCCCCCGCTTCGGCGCTTATAGTTTCGTCTCCGGGCAGATGAATATTTACCGCCCCCCGGGTTATATAACCGGTCTCGGTCGAGGAGTAGGACCAGTCAAAAGTACTGGCCTCTTTCCCCCAGGGCGACCAGCTGTCAACGCCAAGTTCCTCTTTTCTTTCCTCGGAAATCTGGGACTCTTTTTTAACTTCCATAAAAATCACCTCCTTGAAAACAATTTTAATAAAAAATTTCTCTTTGAACAGTCCCCCGACCGGGTTAGATGAATAATTCCTTTGAATTAGTGACAATTAGTTGTAAAGTAATAGGCTAAATTAATATAAGAAAATTTTACACGGGAGTGGTTTACCATGTGTGGTGGCACAGATTTCGAACGAGCTCATAACTTTTTTGCCGGACCGGCGATCCTTCCTGAACCGGTCCTCAAGCGGGCACAGGAAGAATTTATGAATTTCAAAGATATGAACCTTTCCGTGGTGGAAATCAGCCACCGGTCCAGCCAGTGGGAAGAGACGGTTGATGAATGTATCGGCCGTATTCGGAGCCTGCTGGATGTTCCCGACAACTACCACGTCCTGTTCATCCAGGGCGGCGCTTCAACCCAGTTCGGTATGATCCCCATGAATATTGCCCAAAACCAGGGACCGGTCCAGGTGGTTGACACCGGCCGCTGGTCCAACAAAAAAATGACTGAACTCGACATCCAGGAGATCCCCTACGAAGTCCTGGGCAGCAGCGAGGATACCAATTACGACCGGGTCCCCGACTGGGATAAAAACCGGCTTGATCCGGACGCCGCCTATTTTCACATCTGTTCCAACGAAACTATCGGCGGCATCCAGTGGCATGAATTCCCCGATACGGGTGATATACCGCTGGTGGCCGATATGTCCTCGGATATTATGAGCCGGCAAATTGATGTGGAAAATTTTGGGCTGATCTACGGCGGAGCTCAGAAAAACATCGGGCCGGCCGGCACGGCTTTCGTAATAATCCGGGATGACCTCCTTGAACGCATTCCCGACGATATCCCCACTATGCTCCGGTATGACACTCATGTTAAGAAAAATTCCATGCACAACACTCCCCCGGTCTTTACCATCTACATGGTTAACCTGGTCATGGAGTGGCTCCAGGAACAGGGTGGAGTTGAAGCAATTGAGAAGAAAAATGAGGAAAAAGCCGGTATGGTTTACGATGTCATCGACAGCACTGATTTCTACCGGGGAGCCGCCCGGCCGGACAGCCGGTCGCTGATGAACATAACTTTCCGCCTGCCTTCGGAAGAACTGGAAAATAAATTTGTTCAAGAAGCGGCTGAAAATGACCTGCTGGGCCTGAAGGGGCACCGGACTGTCGGCGGATGTCGGGCTTCCATTTACAACAGCCAGCCGGTCGAAGGTGTTAAAACTCTCTGTGATTTCATGGAAGAGTTTGAACGCAAAAACGGCTAAATGGAGGAAGAAATGCCGGACCTTCCCGGGGAAGATGAACAGGACCCCGGAGATATTGCCAACCATATAACCTCCTCCCTGATCATATTTGAGGGATTGATCGGGCTGGTAGGTCTTCTGATCGGTGCCTGGGCGGGTGTCCCCTGGGGACAGTATTTTACGTATGACTTGCATGCGCTTCTTATTGGGTTGGCCGCAGGTGTTGGTATGTTCTTGTTTCACCTTGTTTTAATGTTCCCCGGCGGAGAAAAAAATCCCCTTTACCGGTGGATATACCGCCCGTTCGCCCGGGCTCTCTTAAAACCACTGAAACTGCTCGGGCTGGAGGATATCTTCCTGATTGCCTGCATATCCGGGGTTGGTGAGGAGGTTTTTTTCCGGGGGTTTTTGCAGTGGCAGTTTGGTATTGTCCCCGCCAGTATTATCTTCGGGTTAATCCATATCTGGGGCAAAAAAGCGCTTCCCTACGCGCTATACGCCATCGCCATGGGCTTTTATCTGGGCGGCATTTACATCTATACCGGCAATATCTGGACACCAATCCTGGCCCATTTGATTAACAACCTCCTTGGTCTGCTGGCCATTAAATATGACTTGGCCCCGGAGATTTAGTTTCCCGGGAATTTGAGGATTTTACCAGAAAATAACCGGGCTATTAGATATCTGGAACGTATGGTAAAATAATTTTTAGATTCTAACTTTAGTTAATCTATATCTTTCACCGGGTGGCCGCCAAATGTCTCTTTCTCACCTCAATGAAAATGGCGAAGTTCACATGGTTGATATCTCTACCAAAAAATGTTCCGCCCGCATGGCCCGGGCCTGCTGTTCGGTGATTTTTCCGGCAGGCCGGCTCGACAGCATCATGAAAAAAGGTATCAAAAAAGGTGACCTGTTTGCCGCCGCCCGCATAGCCGGGATCCAGGCGGCCAAACAAACCCCGGATATTATTCCCCTGGCCCATCCTATTTCGCTTGACTGGGCAGAAATTAAACTACAGGCCGTCCCCGAAGAAAACAAAATTGAAGTTGAATCTGTAGTGAAAGCAAGCGATGCCACCGGGGTGGAAATGGAAGCTTTAAACGCAGCCTCGGCGGCGGCACTTACAATTTATGACATGTGCAAAAGCGAAAGTAAAAATATTAATATAACCAACATGCACCTGGAAGAAAAAAAAGGAGGAAATAGCGGCCACTGGAAAGCGGAGGCTAACAGTTCATGAAAAAATTAATAGTTACCATCATTTTTATATTAACTATTTTCTCACCTTCAACCAGATCTGCCGGCGCCGGCACTTTACCAGTCAACGAACTTGAAGCCGGAATGAGAGGGTACGGCAAGACTGTCTTCAGCGGTCAGCGGGTGGATACTTTTGCCGTCGAAATCCTGGGAGTCATGGAAAAAGTCATGCCCGACCAGGATTTAATTCTGATCCGGGCCGAAGGTGATACCCTGGCTCACACCAATATCATCTCCGGAATGAGCGGCAGCCCGATCTATATCAACGAAAAATTAATCGGTGCCCTCGCTTATTCATGGGCGTTTGAAAAAGAACCCATAGCCGGAGTAACCCCTGTTGAAAATATAAAAAACAGCACCGATTTCTCCGCCGTTCAGAACAATAATAACCTTCAAAGAATCACAACCCCGCTGGTTGCCTCGGGGTTTTCTGATAATTCCCTGGAGTATATTCGAGAAAAATTTGAGCGGTTGAAAGTGCCCGTTCAGTTTATCGGCGGCGGAAATCCCGGCAACAAAGAACTTGATTTCGAAGCGATTGAAAATCTTGAAGCCGGCTCGGCCGTGGGCATTCAGATGGTCAGGGGAGATTTAAACATGGCAGCTATCGGCACCGCCACTGAAATTGATCGAAAAACCGGAAAAGTTTACGCCCTCGGACACCCGTTTCTAAGCGCCGGCGAAATCGAACTACCGATGACCTCGGCCCGGGTTCAAACTTTTATTCCCAGTCTGCAAAGCTCTTTTAAAATCGCCTCCCCTGACAGAACAATCGGAGTTATAACCGAAGATCGCCAGGCAACCGTCACCGGTCAGCTCGGCCGGCAAGCGGATTTGTTACCGGTGAATATTACCCTCGATAGCCCGGATAACAATATCAACCAGGATTATAAAGTGGAAATTATTCGTAATGAATTTTTAACTCCCGGTCTATTGAACAGCGTCGCCGGCAGTTTTGCCCAGGCCCGCCTCCAGCAGCTGGGAGTAAATAAAATTATCACCGAAATCAACCTGGAGATTGATGAGTTACCTGATCTGAATATATTCAGGGTTGCTTCCGCCTCCGCTTCGCTTGATTATCAACCTTTCCAAGAACTGCAGCAATTGTGGATGAATAAATTTCAAAAACCATACGTGAAAAACGTGGATCTTAATATTACCCTGGAAAAAGGGGATAAATCCGCACAGATTACTAACCTCTGGGCGGATAGATCACACGTGTCGCCTGGCGGGGAGGTTACGGTTTATATTGAGCTGGACCCCCATCGGGAAGAAAAGCAAGTCCGGAGTTTTGATTTTAATCTGCCCGAAAACTTGCCCGGGGAAGAAATTTACCTGTCAGCGGTTCCCGGTCCAATGCTGACCCGTCGTGAGCCTGCACCAGAAAATATCTCGCAGCTTATTAACAACCTGAACCGGAAAAAAAATCACGCAAAACTGGCCGTCGCTGTTGAATATCCAGGTTTGAACATGAATTTTGCCGGCCACCAGTATGAAAATATACCTCCGGCTATCGCTCGGATGTTTCGACCGGATAAAAACCGGCAAATTCGTCCTTTACCTTCTATGATTAAACAAACAATACCTACAGGCTGGAGTTTATCCGGCAATCAATCTATACGTCTGCCCGTGAAATCTAAATAATTTTTAACAGGAGCGTCTACAAATGAAAAACAGATTATTTGCTATCACCGTCCTATTGCTGCTTGTTATGGTTTCTTTTTCCGCACAGGCCGCAACAACAAGATTCTGGCAGCACAGAACAATGGAAGATTTTATGGAAGGTAAATTTCAGGGCACCGGTATTACTTCCGAGGGGCACGTGGTCCCCACCTGGCCATCCCTGGAAACCACCCTCCCCGGTCAAATTGCCTGGGGCAGCGCCAGCCGAAATAATATTACACTGGTGGGCACCTCACAACCCGGTAGGCTCTACCGAACAGATAAAGAAAATGACAAGGTTGAACTTAAAAAGTTGATCCGGACCGACGGACTTGGATTTACCGCTCTCGTCTCGACCGGACGGGGGCTTTTTGCTGCCGAATCTCCCGCCGGCAATATCTACCGTTACTCGGCAGAAGAAGATACGGCAATTAAATTAACCACACTTCCCGACAGCTATATTCTCACGATGATCCCCGACCAGGATAACGAGGGTTTCTACGTCGGAACGGGCAACAACGCTTCTGTTTACCATGTTGCTCCCGATGGTGAAGTTACGCTCACCGGCCAACCCCGGGCTGAGAATAGAAATATCGAAAGTCTTGTTTTGTTTGACCAGACTCTCTTTGCCGGCGACGATTTTGGGATGCTTTATAGAGTAAAAGATAACAAACATTTAAAACCGGTTTACGGTTTCCCGAACTCTGAAATCAAAGCACTGGAAGCAAGTGAACACTATTTATACCTGGCGGTTAACGGTGTTCCACCCTCCCGCCGGGAACAACGGGAAGAACGCAAACGGGAAGAACAGGCCCGGGCAATCCGGAAACAGATCAATATAGATGAGCAACCCCGCTCCGCCGGTCCATCCTCCGCCCCCGGCGAAAATAAAGATTTAAACTTTCCCGGCCCCGAGGAAATGGAAGGAGAAATTATCACTCCGGTGATTGAGCCTGAAGAAATACCCGGCGACAAAATAGAAGAGATCTCCCCGGATGCGGCTCCCGAACCGGCCCTCCCCGACCAGATCCCGGAAGAATTGCGCCAGATTCTCGAAAGAGAAGCACCCGGTGAAGATATGGAGGGCATACTGGCCGGACGGGAAGGCGGAACAGTTTTCCAGATGAAACCTGATAATAAACTAAATATTCTCCTGACCCGCCCCGAAAGTCCCGTCAATGATCTGGCCCTTATTAACAACAGTCCGGATAAACTGCTCGTGGGAGCAGGTAATCCCGGGCGGGTTTACAAAATTGAAACCGAGGGAACCCATACCCTCTATACTCAGCCCGACCAGAACCAGGTCACGGGACTTGAAGTGGTTGATAATCAACTGGTAAATTTAACCACGGCCAGCAACGGCGCCCTGTATAGTGCCCAGGATTTTAAACCTGAAAACACAAGGTTCCGCTCGCCGCCTCTTGATGCCAATCTACTCTCCCGCTGGGGACAGTTTCAGGGTTATTCCGAAGGGGACCTGAGCTACCGGCTGCGCTCCGGGATTGCTGGCCCGGAGGAAACAGAATGGGCGGACTGGTCCGACTGGCAGACTAAAGATTCTTTTCATATTACCGTTGATCCCGCCCGGCATCTTCAGTATGAAGTTCAATTTGAAAAAGAAACTTCTCAATTGAGAAAAACCGAAATCGCTTACCGCTCCAGCAACCAGAGACCACAGATTGTTACTTTCCAGCTTGAACCGGACCCGGTAAAACAAAAACTGTTTGAGGAAGGCCCGGCCAGAATGCAGGCGGGACGCTCACGGGAACCGGCTATAATGCGGCTGCTGGCCGGCGAACGACCACCAAGACGGTTTCAATGGCGGGCCCTGGATCCCGATGGCGATGATCTTACCGCTAGCCTTAAATACCGGCCCGAAGATTCCAACCTCTGGGTTCCTCTCCCCGGCGCCCGGCAACTGAAAGAAAATGAATTTGAGTGGAATCCAAACCAGCTCGCTGATGGCTTTTACGATTTCAAACTTGTAGTAACAGATAAACCCTCAAATCCCCCGGAAGAAAGTTACCGGGTTACCCGGACTATCGGCCCGGTCCGGGTCGATAACTCCCGCCCGGAGTTTACAGATGTTGAAAAATCTGAAAACAGTATCTCCTTCCGGGTTGAAGATTCAATAAGTAGAATTATCAACGCCCACTACCGGGTTAACGGTGGCGATTGGCGCAAATTGCGCCCGCTGGACGGTATATACGGCGCCCGGGTGGAAGATTTCTCCTTTACGGTCCCCGAAGCTAAAGAAGAAAATGTTTTTGTCGAAATAACCATCCTCGACGAAAATGGAAACGAAAATATGCTGGGATTGACCCTGACGGCTCCATAAATGGAAGATTGCCCGAGCAAATAAATCCCTTCCGGGCAATTGATTGCTGCAACTGAATAACCAGGGACATACCGGTATACGTTTAAGTTTACGTATCTACTTTTTTTCTGGTAAAATTTGCCTGTTTAAATTCAATGGTTCGGACTCATAACAACCGGGCAATAGTTTTTAGGAGGTAGAAAATGAAAAATCACCGGGATACTATACAGCTGCACAGCGAACATAAGGAACAGATTATTAATATCACTTCGGAGCTACAGGGATGCCTGGAACGATCGGGAATTGAAGAAGGGATGATGCTTGTTTTTCCCCTGCACACAAGCTGCGCCGTCTACCTCAGCGACTCAGACGATAACTTGACCCGGGATACCCAGGAAACACTGCGCAGCCTGATCCCTTCCGCTCCGCCCGGAAAAAAAAGTGTCTATCACCATAATAAAAGAGATCCTAAACAAAACGCTCCCGCTCACCTGAAAGCAGTCCTGCTGGGACATCATGTCACTCTTCCCATTACTGAAGGTGAGTTTGATTTTGGCACCTACCATACCGTATACTACGCTGAATTTGACGGCCAGAGATCAAAAAAGATCCTGGTAAAGACTATCGGCCAGTAATGAACCCGGCAGATAAATTGTCCCGGGAACAATAATGACCAGGGAAGCGGCACAATGGGATAATATAACCCGCCACCCGCAAAATAACGACCACCTGGGCGAAAGTATCAAAAATATCAGTCTATCAATCCCCCACGGCTTCAGCTTCGGTTTTATCGGCGATAAAAATTCCGGAAGTATAACCCTGGTTCATCTCCTGCTGGATTTTATCAAACCGGATGCCGGGCGGGTAAAAATTTTCGGTGCTCCCCCCGGTCCGGCAGTTAAAGATAAAATTGGCTACTGCCCGGAATTTTTTAATTCGTTCCCCGGGGCGACCTCAGGCCGGTTGCTGAAACTTTTTGCCGAACTGAAAACTTCCGGGGGGCAATATAATTTCCAATACCCGGAGGAACTTGAAATAGATCCGCTGCTGGAGGTTAAATTCAAAAATCTTAATCCGGATCAAAAAAAACGGCTGGGTCTGGCGGCGGCAGCAATAAACAACCCGGATCTGCTTGTTCTTGTGGAACCCACCACCTGTTTGAACCCCGATACCCAGGAAAATCTGTTCCGGGTTTTAAACCGGCGGCAAAAAAATGAAAACAAAACCACCCTGGTAGTCTCCTCACAAATTAACCTGGTCCGTAGATTGTGTGAAAAAAATATCCGTTTTGAAAACGGCCGGATTAAAAAGAGAGAGGGAACTTAAAATATGACTGCTCTTTTTAAACAAATGTTCCTCTTTCACCTGAAACGAAAAAAACTGTGGTTGCTGACCGGGCTGACAGTCATAATAGCCCTGCTGGCTATAGTCCTTTCGGTTTATTCTCTCCCCGTTGAATCACTTGCGCAAAACCCCGCTGTTGAAAGCTTAATTGCAAGTTACTGGCCCGAAGCAGAAACAGCGGAAACTATTGGTAACTTTATCTACCAGTTCAACCTGAGAATATTTCACTACACAGCTTTTTTTATCGGCATAATGATCCTGGTCGGCAGCCCACTTGATAACAAATCTATTCTCCAACCGGTCGCCGGCACAATGACCGGCCGGGGTAAAATTTTGACGGTGGAAATAATCGCCACCCTAACCGTACTTTATTTTTTTACGGCTGTAATGCTCTTTTTTGTCCAGCTCGGAGCATTCCTGGCCGGGACCGCTTCAATTTTACAGCTGAGCGAACTTCTATTTGTTGCTGTTAAGCTCAGTTTACTTTCTATTCTATATTTTCTGCTGCGTCAGCTGACCGGATTTTTAACAGCAGCCACGACCGGTTCGATTTTTTATATCCTGGCTCATTTTCGCACTATTTTCGGCCGGCTGAGTTATTTGAACGAAGGGATCTTTGGTCTGGCCGCCCGGGGACTGTATATCTTTCTGCCGCCGTTTGATTTTCTTGCTTCAGTTCCAGCAGAAACTTCCGCTACTTCCCTTCTTTTGGTTTTACTTCACCTGTTTATAATATTCTGCTGGATTGTTCTACTTTGCGGCGGTATAATCCTATTTTCCAGGAAGTATGATTTTCTTTAAAAAAATTATTTTTTAATATAGAGTATTATACTAATCTTCTCGGACATCTTCCGGGGTTGTGAGGGGTAGAAATGAAATACTTACAGGTTGAAATTCCGGTTCTCCAGGTAATTCCCAGACGACACGCCAAACCCGGAATGCGCCTGGAAAAATCTGTCTTTACTCCGGACGGCCGGGTCCTGGCAGAAGGTCAAACACTCCTCAACGATAATTTGCTTAAAAAATTTAAAAACTTTGAAGTCCGGAATTTAATCGTCCGGGTAAAACAAACACACTGGCTCAGTGAACCCGAAGCTGAAACTCTCCCCCGGGAAGCAGAAGTAATTGCCGAAGAACAATTTTCCGAAGCAGCCGAAGAAATAATCGACTCCATCCAGGAGACAAATTCTGTCCGCAAAATGAGAAAAGTGGCGGAATTTCTGGGCAGCCAGGCCCGCCAGGGCGGCGACGAAGATACAGCCGATGAAATGAACAGAATTATTGAACGTTCTTATGAACTTGAAGATAAAATTGAAGAGCTGACCGGTAAACTGCAGGAAGTAACGGACCCCGACGCCCGCAATAAAATTATGAACGCTCTTGAAGGGGCTATCTCTGAGCTGGAAGAGACCTTCCTTGAAATTGCCGCTCCCGACGATATTCTCAACAGCACCATTGAAGTTGTCAACGAACGTGACGATATCAAATCTTCCATTACCGATTTCATAAATAACAACCAGAAGTTAATCGAAGAAAACGCTAAGAAAGAAGAAGAAAATAAACTGGATACCGAGAAAATTTCACATGAATTCAAACCGGCTGTTGAGGAGATTAATAGAAGCAATGTAATTGGAGCCACCGAAGAACTCGAAAAACAGGCGGGGGATAATGACACTAAAGAAAAACTACAATCACTGAAAAAAGAATTAACCCGCGTTGAAGAAAAAAAAGAAGACTTAAAAAAAGAGCTGACGGCAGAATGCAAACAGCAGGGACCACGCAAACATCTATCCGACATGCTGGAGGGACAGGTGGAAGTTTCCCGCAAAAAACTTGAAGCCATGCCCATCTCCCAGGATTTTGCCCGGAAATCTTACAAATTTATGGAAAATAAAGAACAGCTCCATAAAAAACTATGGGATGCCGCCAACGAAGTTTCAGATCAAGAGTTTGAGCGCCATTTTGACCGGGAATCGTTTGAAAAACAATCCGCCGGGGCGAGCCAGAGACCTGGTTTTGTAGCCACCGGCGACTCTGCCGGTGAAGTGGAAAGTATTATTGACCAGGAAGAACTTGAAAAAATAATCACCGCGTTCAGCCGGGACAACGTCCAGGGGGGGATCCGGGTCATTTATTCCCGGACCAGGCAAAGTGATGATTACGGCGCTTCAATGCTCGGCCAGATTGATCTCACCCGCCAGAATATTACCGACCTCAAGAACAGGGCTGAAGAGATAATCGATAAAATTATCTCGGAAATAACCACCAAACGTACCCGCCGCGTGCTTCTGAATAAACTGGCTTCAGCAGCAAAAATTGATGAGGATGAACTGTTTGATATGGATCTCTCCGAAGAACTCGCCGCAGAAATTATTGAGTTTGTTGATAACAGAACCAAGCAGGGGAAACGTATCGAAAATTCTTTAAACGAACTCAGTAACGGGAAATTGCGGGAAAACGGACACGATATTGACGAAATTTATTCCGGGGTTAAGAATGCTGGCGGCGGGAAAGTGTTCCAGGATAAACTCGATAGCCTGGGCGGCCAGGTTGTCGAAAAAGATAAAGACGAGTCAAAACTTCAACAATTACTGGAAGAAAAAGATCCCTATGATTTATCTGAATACGCAGATATCGATGTTCAGACTGCCCGGGGGGCCATCCATACCCTGGCTGCTCCCCGTATTTCCGGCGACCAGAAAACTATACTAAGAGAAGTCCAACATTTAACCGAGCGGGTTCTTTATCAACAGACGCTCCCCGAAAGTCGTCTCACAAATCTTATCGGGCAGACCGAGACAATCCTGCGGGACAACGATCGACCAATAAAACTGCTCACTCAGCCACCCAGCGGTGAACAGTATTTGCTCGCCCACGCCGCCAATACATTTCTGATTTCATTTCTGCTGGCCATCGAGCTGGATGTTGGCGATCAAGATCTCCTGGAACTTTCCGGGGCGGCTATCTGCCAGGACCTGGGGATGACGGAAATCCCGCTTGGTCTCTGGGCTAAAAAAGAAGACGACCTGACCGGCAGGGGCTGGCAGGAAATCCAGAAACACCCCCTGCACTCGAAACGGCTCCTCAACCAGGCAGTCGGGGAAGAAGATCCTATCGGTGAGCTGGCCTCCCAACACCATGAATACCAGGATGGTTCCGGATATCCCCGGGGAATACATACCGAAGAACAGCATCCC
Organism: uncultured bacterium; assembly: GCA_964555265.1. Lineage (GTDB taxonomy): Bacteria > T1Sed10-126 > T1Sed10-126 > T1Sed10-126 > T1Sed10-126 > CAZKRS01. The sequence continues at coordinate 20,712 of CAZKRS010000007.1, forward strand.
CTCGCTCCTATTTTATCCACGGCCGATGCCTATACGGCTATGCTGGAAAAAAGACCGCACCGCTCCGCCAGAAATCCAGACGAAGTTTTGCTTAGAATGTTTAAAAATGAAAAGAAATTTGATCGCTACGTCATAAACTCCCTGATGAAAATCCTGGGGTTTTATCCAACCGGCTCCGTTGTCCTGCTTAAAAACGGCCGGCTGGCCCTGGTCAGGGAACAAAATGCAGGCGAACCTTTAGCCCCTAAAATATTTGTCCTCACCGATGAAAAAAGAAATAAACTGTCCGAACCAAAACCGGCGGACTTAACCGAAGACAACCTGGATATTAACAGAGTCGTAAAATTTTAACTTCCTACCCGGTCAATATTTTTATTATCTCATACCTTGTCTAACCAGCGGTTCCGGGCTCTTTCTAACCAGTTGCCGGGTACCTGTTGCCTGAATTCCGGGTAAGTCCACTCCAACGGACGCCAGGCCTTATCCCGGTAAATCAGAGTTATCTCCGCATATATATCCTCTTCAAGACAGATGCGGTGAGCATTATTTTTATGGGAAGATAAGACAAACTTGGCACCGGTCACATATCCAGGATCAATATTTATCCGCCGGTGGCCGGCCTGGTTTTCAAATTCATCCTCAAGCTTCTGGCAGTATTTCTTCCGCCGGGTTATCCGCTCGGATAAAAACAGTTTTGAAAACACCAGCCAGTGCCGGTGCAGTTCTCCCCC
>CAZKRS010000008.1:0-20755 GCA_964555265.1 uncultured bacterium
GAAGTACTCATTTTTAGTTGCCATTTTGCCTATTTTTTAATTGCCAAAAGCAATCGAATACACGAACCAACTGATGACTATATTGAGCACATGGGGATAAAAGAGCCGGAAGACTTTGATGATCCAATGATTATATAATTGATGTGCGAACCGGTAGTACCAACGGAAAGGTAAGGATGCTCGCCAATTGTATTGTAGAGCATGATTAACTGGTTACGTCTAAAAATAGAGAACAATGTTAAATTTCGGAGGTGGTCAATTAGAAAGTTTCGCAATTTTTATTATAAAAGGGGTTATTAAGTAATTTGAACCCGTTATAGGGCGTTATTTTGAGGTACAGTAGCGGGGGCCTTAACGGGCCCCCGAGGATTGAAACTTTCGGAAATAACTCTCCGTCCTCTGCGCCAGTTTTTGAACTACCATTCCACGAAAACAATGTTGATAGCCTTTTTTTGTTGAAGGGAAGTATAAAAAATTTGTTATAGATGATAAAATACATCTGAATTAATCAATTTTTGGGTACCATAAGAATTAAATCGGACCGAAAGGATAGAATTCTGATGGCTGAAGATATTATTGAAGAAGTTTTTGCCGGAGTTATTCCGTTTCGCAAGCGTGAGGATGAGGTTGAATATTTGCTTGTAAGTTATAAAAAGGGTTACTGGAGTTTCCCGGAAGGCCCCGCGGAGGCGGATGAAAAAATCTCCGCGGCCGCCCTCCGTCAGCTTGAGGAGGAAACTTCAATTCCAGCCGAGAAGGTTATATTGAAATTGGAGGAAAAAGAAAAAATAGAATATACTTTTGAAAAGGATGGGAACCAACACCGGCGGACGGTTTATTTATACCCCGGTGAGATAGATCCGTCGGCCGAGGTGGAGATTTCGTCTGATCTCAAGGATTACTGGTGGCTGTCTTTTGATGAAGCTGTTGTCCAGATGACCTATCCCGAACCGAGACGGGTTCTGGAAGATTTTCACCAGGAAAAACACGGGGAGGCCCGCAACGAACCCTTGATTGATACCAGTCTCCTGGACGAAGATTAACTTTATCGTAATTTTTCTGATTTATGTCTGTATTGCTAAAAAATTTTCACTGGTAAATTTAAACTCTTTTTCTGTCGATGATTAAAGGTGATGTATCTGCAAATATTACGGACAGGAACTATACTTTAAACTGATTGGATGGCCGGGGAATTTAACTACGGGATGAAATTTGATGAGAACTCGAAATATAATTAAAATTACTGTCATATTATTTCTTATATCGGGTTTTATTTTTCCTTCCACAGCAGTTTTTGCCCGGGGGCTGTTTGATTTTTCCGCCCGGCGGATGGAACGTGAATTCCAGGCGGGAATTGCCCTTTTGCAGCGGGATGAATATGATCTTGCCGCCCGCCAGTTCCAGAATTTTTTAAACAATTACGAGGATACTTCCTACAGGGTTCGGGTGAAATACGGGCTGGGGGAAGCACATTATGCCCGTGACCATTATGATACCGCCCTTGGCTATTATACAGATGCTCTGAAGAAAGCTCCGCTTAACAAAATTCGCACTTATACGGCTGTTGAACGGGGGCTGCGCAGTGCCCGGCGGGTTGATAATTATGATTCGGGGCAAGAAATAATAGCTTTTCTCGAACAGAATCCGGATTCCTATACCCGGGGGCCGGTTTATATCCCCGAGGAGGTTGCCCGGTTTCACCTTCATTTCAGTGAGCAAGATTATTTCCGGGACTGGGCAAAAAAATACCGCAGTGCCAATCCGGAAAATGACACCTGGACGGTTAATTTTGCCGCCCTGGAATTGGAAACTGAAAACTACAGCCGGGTGGTCGAGCTGACCGGAGAAATCCTTGAAGAATCCGGTCCGCATCTTGACCGGGCCCGGTTTTTGCAAGCAGAAGCAAACTACCTGGCCGGGAATTACGAGGCTGCGTATGCTGATTATCAACAGCTCGTCAATCATCCGGAATACGGCCCTCCCGCCGTCTATGGAATTGCCTGGATAAATATTGAACAGGGGGAACTGAAAGAAGCACGTCCCCGCCTGGAGGAGCTGGCTGAAGATACTGCCGTCCGGATCAGGGGAAAAGCCTACCGGGATCTGGCCCGGTTAAACCGGGAGTTAAAAAATCCCGCTGAAGCAATCGAGGCCTATGAAAATGCTGTGGATTTGCTGGAGGAGCCCGCAAAAACCGAATTAAAGTTGGAATTTGGAGATTACCTGCTTGAACAGGGAGAAGACAAAAGGGCGGTTGAACTTTATGAAACCGCCGAAATTACCGACCCGGAAATAAACAGGTATTTAATCCGGGCTCATGCTGCGAAAAATAACTATGACAGCGTTGCACTGCGGCTAAACCGGCTTTCTGAGGAAGAACAAAACCTGCCGGAATGGCGTTATTACCGGGCGCTGGTCGAGTATAACCGTGAAAATTATGCAAAAGCCGTCGAAATCATCCCCGGTCAGGATCAGGTGGATGAAAATCTAAAGATCCGTCTGCTAAGGTTGACCGGGGCAGTTAACCGTCAGTTGAACCGTTTGGAAGAAGCGGCCCAGGCTTACGAGGAATGGCTGGAAAAAGATGAGAACCCGGAGGCCAGTTATTACCGGGCCCGGGTTGATGCAGAACTAAATAAGGCCCCCGAGGCCCGCCGGCGCTGGCAGGAGTTACTGGAAAAAGAACCACCTTCGCCCTGGCTGGCCCGGGCAGCTTTTCAGCTTTCCCGGCTTGCAGTTGATGCCGGCGAATATGAACGGTTTGATCAGCTGGCCGGGAAGGTTAACCCCGAAGAGTTAACGGCAGAAAACAGGCTGGAGTATTCCTTCCTGCAGTTTCGCCGCCGGCGGGCTGTTGATGCCCCGGATACAGATTTACTGGCTGCAGTAAAAGAGAGTAAAAAAATAGCAGAAGAAACCAACCAGAAAGAAAACTGGATTGATTTTTTTCTCCGGGAACAGGTCGAAAAAAATACCTGGGAACAGGGTTTGGTTCCCGTGGTTACAGCCGATGAAAACTTAATTAATTCCCGTTCAATTGCCGTGGTTTCCGAGCTCAAAGAGAGGGGCTGGTGGGAGTTTGCAATAGAGGTTGTGGATGAATTTCTGGCCGCCGGCCCCGAGTTTGTGACCCGCCGCCAGCTTTTGCTTGCCCAGATGAATATTCTCGCCCGCCTCGGTCGTTACGGTGAAATAATAAATTATATTCCCCGAGAGAAGGAATGGAACAGATGGAGCGGTCCTCCCGGGGTTCAGCTGGCTTTAAATATCAGCCGGTATTACCGCGCAACCGAGCAGCCGGAAGAAGGACTTCAAAAACTGATCCGGTTCAAGGACAGGGTTGAGCTGCCCGGCGACAAAAAACACCTGGTCAGGGAGTGGAAGGCCTCGCTTGCAATAAATGCCGCCCAATATAAGCGGGCCTCCGAGTGGCTGGAAAAAATCGACACCGGACAGATAACTTTTTCCGGCCGTCTGAACCGCAGCATTGTCGATTATTACAAAGGGAAACCGAGAAAAAGTTTGGATCGCCTGCAGGGGCTTCACGAGGACTGGGATTCCCCACCGGTGGAATTTTATGAACACGGTTTCCGGGTGGTAAGAAGGCTGGAGAAGGATACCGATTTAGTGGCCCTGGGTGATGAATTTATGAGCCGGCATGATTTTTCTGAAACGGAAATTGTTGAGCTGCAGCTTTCTAACGTTCAATACTGGAATTATCATGAAAATTATGAGCGTTCGTTAAGATTACTTAACCGGCTTGAAAAATTGCCGGTGGGAGAAGAATTAAAAATTCCGGTCCTATACCAGCGGGCGGTGGCCCTGTATAACGCCGACCGGCTCGAGGAGTCTCTAACGGCTTTTGCCGATCTGCGGCGTAATTTTGAGCTGGACAGCGATTGGAGGTATGAGGTCAGCTCAATCGAGGTGGAAATAAATCTCCGGCAGGACCGGTGGATGGATGCTTACGACCGCTGGCAGGTCCTGGATGATATTGGGCGGGGCGGGGAAACGGGTCTCCGACTTCTGAACACGGTCGGAGTAAAGCAGGCCCCTGACGTTCTTGAGCATCTTCTTGAGAGGCTGGCGGAAGACTATCCCGATCACCTTCCGGAGGGGGAGAATTATTACTGGCTGGGCCGGCTTCGCCAAAATGAAGCGGATACAGACGCAGCAATTGAAAAATATGAAAATTATATCCAACTGGAGGAAAAACCCCGCCTTGAAAATGTCCGCCGCCGGCTGGCTGGCCTCTACGAGTCAGAAGAAGATCATGAACGGGCATTTGAACAGTATAAAGCCCTGGTGGAGGAAACAGGGGTTGCTGATTACCGGCTGGCTAAGGCTATACAGCTGCGCCGGCTGGGCCGGTTTGAAGAGGCGGCCAATGAACTTAAAGCAACCAGGGAAGAGCTTCCCGAGCAGCTTCCCCTTATTAATTATCAACTTGCCGGGGTCAGACAAAACCAGGCCCGACCCGCAGAGGCGTTTAAACTTTATCACACCGCCCTGGAGGAGGGGAGCGATACTGAAGCATGGTTTACGGATGCTCAAAAAAATTATGTCCGGATCGGGCTGGATTTGGACAGGCTGGCTGAAATAAGACAGCCACTCTCCAGGCTTGAGCCGGACCCGGAATCTGATCTGTTTCGATTGGAAGTAACCCGCCGCCAGGATTCGCCGCCGGTGGCCCGGGAAAAGCTAAAAAATTATAAAGAAGAATATTCCCCGGGAAAACGTCCCGCCCGGTTTAAATCGCTGGCCCTTGCTATTTACTGGGCAAATGAAGACTACGAGCCTTATGTTGAACTTGCTGAGCGCCGTCCTGAAGCCCCCGAGGATCAATACCGGCTCCTTGCTTCGCTGCTGGAGCTGGAAAAGGAAGATGAAGCGTCCGGACTTTATCACCGGATGCCCGGTTCGGCTGCTGAACGGGGGGCCCGACTCCTGGGAGATTATCATTACGAACGGAAACAGTGGCAGCCAGCCGGGGGATATTACCGGGAGGCTGCAGAATCGATTCATGTTCTGAACAGGCTGGCCCGGGTGGAACTTCAGCGTGGTAATTACGAGGATAGTTATGATTTCTGGCGCCAGTTATACGATTTGATTGCTGAAAAAAAGGACCGGCCCGGGGAAATTGTTGCAGCTTCTATAGAACCCCTGGCATATATCGTGGATAAACTGGAAAATTATGGTGAAGCAGCCGAGCTTTTCATGGATCATCGGGGTCTGCTTAAGCAACTGGAAACTTCCCGTTTCGGCGAGCTGGGTTTTCGCTGGGCTCTGCTGGCGGGCGAAGAAGATAAGATCAAACTATTTTCCGACATAATTCAGACCTATCCGGCCGGCGAATTTGCGGATCTTGCCGCCAGGCTGGAGGAAAAGGAAGCCTGGGAGGGGCTTTCTCTGCTGGTAGACCGGGTGGACAGCAAAGCCCTGGAGATTCAATCGGCATACGATTATTATGCCCGGAAGACTGAATTGGAAAATGACATCCCGCCGGATTTTCCCGAACTTGTAAACCGGGGAATAGACCGGGCGGTTGAAGAGGAGTCCGTCTATGGTCCCCGCCTCCAGCGTTTGCTTGCTGATTATTATTATCAGGCTGGCGACTACGAGCAGGCGGCTGTTGAATATCACAAGGTATGGCTTGTGTTTGAGGATAACGACCAGGAACCTCCGGCCAGGCTGGGACTGGCCCGCAGCTATGACCGGCAGGGGCTTTCAGAACGGGCCCGTTCGGCGTTTGAAACTATTGTTGAGGGAGACTATCCGGAAGATATTATCGGGGTGGCTCGTGACTGGCTGGAGGACAACAGTTGAAACTGAAGACAGCTGTCACGGTATTAGTGGGGTTTGTTTTTATCGGGGGATTGTATCCATCTTTTCTTCAGGCTGAATACCGGGAGTTTATTATCGAAGGTGAGGATCGCCGGCCCACCCGGGGCAGTTTTGAATATCATGATATTTATCCCGAATCACCGGGGGTTGATACCGGTGTTTTTCGCCGGGATAAAATATTTGTAGAAGATAATTTTTCCGCGACCCGCCGACCGCTTGTGCGTCAACCACTGGCCGGTTTTTACCGGTTCGACAGGTCTCACCGGGTGGTAACCGGCGAGCCGGAAATAGATACCGAATATTTTTCCCGGGAACATTTATATACAATTTTTGGATTTGTTCTGCTCGTGTTAATAGCAGGATAGAGGATTTAGAAAGGGGAGTTTCAGCTTTTACGTAACACATTTTTTACACTAACTAGACTCTCTTCGAAAAGGGTTAAAAATCCGGGGGAGAGGGGACTTTTCGGAGAGGGTATAACTACTGGAGGTTTTAGCAGTGCTTGAATTAATTTATGAGGGTGGCTGGTTTATGGTGCCCCTGGGGATCTGTTCGATTTTGGCCCTGGGATTTGCTATTGAGAGGTTATTTTATCTCTGGCGTCACCGGACTGATGTGGATCTTTTCTGGTCCGAGGTAAAAAAGCCCCTGAAGGAAGGAAACTGGCAAAAATTACGAGAAATTTGCGGCCGATTTGAAGGGCTGCTGCCCGAAGTTATACTTGTTGCCGCTGATACTAAACCCCGCAGTGAAGAGAATGTTAAAGCTGAACTGCAGGATTTCAGTATTGTTGTTAACAATGAGCTTCAGCAATTTCTGCCCGCTTTAAATTTTATTGCTCGAGTTTCTCCCCTGCTGGGATTGCTGGGCACGGTGGCCGGGATGATCCGAACTTTTTCCGCCATTGCCCAGGTGGGCCCGGGGAATCCCGAACTGCTTGCCGGAGGTATAGCCCAGGCACTGGTAACGACCGCAACCGGGCTGACGGTGGGGATTACCGCTCTTCTTTTTCATCACCTGCTTTCTCATGGTGTGGATAATATACTGCATGAGCTGGAAGTAGGTTCCCGCCGGGTATTAACTGCAATCAGGGAAATGCAATAAAATGGAGGACCAGAAGCTGTTTGAACGGGAAGAAAATACAGACGAGGGGATGGGAATTGTCCTGGCTCCGATGATTGATATTGTTTTTCTTCTCCTGATATTTTTCATGGTTTCCACCACCTTTGTAATGCAGCCCGGTCTGCAGATAACCCTCCCCCGAGCCGCCGCTGAAACCGAGGTTGAACCCGACCGCTGGGTGGTTACAATTACCGCCGAGAGGGAAATTTATTTAAATAAAGAAGGTTATACCCTGGACGGTCTGAAAAAGACGTTCACCCGCGATCCCCGGCCAATGGTGTTGCGAGCTGACCGGTCGGTGCCCCACGGGCTGATCGTTTCTGTGCTTGATAGGGCCCGCACGGCCGGTATCGAGGTGGTGGATATCTCTACCCGCCCGCCGGAAGCCGGGGAGGAATAATGAAGATTTCCCGCCGGCTTAAATACGCTCTTGCTGTGAGCGTGATTTTCCATCTTATTTTTATTCCCCTGCTTCCTGGACCCGGCGAGGTAGATATTCCAAAACCGGATAGTGAGATTATTCGCCTCAGTTTAGAACCACTCGAACGGGCTACTCCGCCCCCAACCCCCCCCGAAGAAGAACACCCGCCGGAGCGGACGGAAGCCGAGCCCGAAGAAGTTATTGAAGAGGCTCCCCCCTCCGAACCCGCACCTCCGGAGGCCCAGCCGGAAGAACCGGCGGAACCTGTATCTCCGGCTGAAGATCCCCCCCCGGAAACACCGCCGTCTGAAACACCCGGGGAACAACCTGATCCTGAAACTGAACAGCCCCTGCTTCAGCGCGGAGGTATGGTGGCCGGCAGCTCGAGCGCCGAAAGACAAGAGGACAATAAAGTGAGAGGATTTGAGACCCCTCCCCGTCGTTTTGCCGCCGACAGAAATTTTGTTGAGGAACAAAACCGCCCGGATATAGAAACGCCGTTTGAATTCCATGAACCGGATCCCGAGGATATGTTCCCCGAGGATGTAAAAGTGGAATTTGCCACCGGACCGGCCAGCGAAATATCACCGGATATTCCATATCCCGACGTTCAGCAGCCGGCTGAGGGCTCGACTATCCGTTCCCCAATCTCCCAGCCGTTGCCCCGGATGCCCTCCTGGCTGGAAGAAGAAGGTGAACGGGTCAAAGTGGTGGTAAGCTATGACGTGAACAGAGAGGGTTACCTGGAAAACTTGACTATAAGATCCAGTTCCGGCTACCGGGCTGTTGACGTGGCTGTTCTTGAGGCCCTGCGCCGCTGGCGGTACGAGGCGGGCGAACCGTTATCCGGACAGGTAACTGTCTTCCGATTCATCCTTTCCCCCTGATTAACTACATTTTCCTCCATATTTTCTTTAAACTATCAAGATCAGGATAAAAAAATTTCATTATTATTTTTCTTAACTATAATGTAAAGACCAATTAATTTTTACCGGAGGTTTATATCTTGAGTTTTGATCCCACCAGCTGGATGGAGATTGTTGAATTGATGCGAGCTCCACTGTTCACGCTCCAGGATACGCCCGTGTCCGTGCTCAGTTTCCTGGTATTTATTTTTATAATTGTGGCAACTTTCCTTGTTTCTCGACTGATCCGTCTGGCGTTTCGGAAAAAATTTGCCAGCCGGCTGGAGGAGGGGCTGGATTATGCAATCGAGCGGATTATTCATTATGCAGTTCTTATCCTCGGGGTTTTAGTGGCTTTTGAAACGGTGGGGATCGACCTTTCCAGCCTGGCGATTATGTTTGGTTTTCTTGGTGTTGGGATTGGGTTCGGACTCCAGAATATTGTTGCCAATTTTATCAGCGGTTTGATCCTTCTGATTGAAAGACCGATAAAAGTCGGGGATATGGTAACGGTGGGAGATGAAGTGGGTTCCGTCCAGGCGATAAAACTTCGTTATACCGAGGTAAACACCCGGGATAACGTGGATATTATTATCCCCAACACTTCCTTTGTTGAACAAAATGTTATCAACTGGTCTCATGGTGAGGATAAAGTCAGGGTGCGGATTCCTATTGGTGTGGCTTACGGGGTGGATGCAGAAAAAGTAAAAAAGATACTTTTGGATGTGGTCCGGGAACATCTGGAGACTCTTTCGGATCCGGAACCACAGGTTTTTTTCATGGAGTTTGGAGATTCGGCTCTTAATTTCGAAGTCCGCTGCTGGGTTGCCACCCCCGAGCAGAGATTCAGGGTGAAGAGCGAAATGAACTACCGTATTTACAAGATATTAAACGAAAACGATATTGAAATTCCGTTTCCGCAACGGGACCTGCACCTGCGTTCGTCCGAACCCGTAGAAATAAAAGATAGCAGCGATTAATAGTAAAAATTTTTATGATCCTGTTCTGTCTGGATTGATTTTTTAATATTTATTAACTAATTTTTTCTGGGGGGTTACTGATGGATACTTTTGCGAACATGTTAAGACGGCGGTCGGTTAATTTTTTTGATGATTCAGTGGAAATTCCGCGGGAGGAACTGGAGGATATCTTAAACCTGGCAGCACTTACTCCTTCCTCTTCAAACACCCAGCCCTGGGAGGTTGTTGCCGTAACTGACCCCGAGGAGAAAGAAAAACTTCGGGCCAGTGCTTTTGATCAGCCCAAGGTTACCGCTGCGTCAGCAACTCTGATCTTCCTGGCCGATCCCGACGCTTATAAACGGGATAATCCCACCTATGACAGTTTTGTGGAGAAAGGATACATGCAGAAGGAGGAGATGGATGATTACTACGATATGGTCGAGGGGCTCTATGAAAATTTTGAAGAGCCCGCCCGGTATGCCGTTAAAAACACCGCTTTTTTTGCGATGTCGGTGATGTATGCGGCCAGAAACTGCGGCTGGGACACCCACCCGATGATTGGCTTCAACCCGGAGGAAGTAAAGAAAAAGTTCAACATCCCGGCTAAACTGATTATCCCTCTTCTCCTGACCGTGGGCCGGTTTGACAGCTCAAAGTCTCTTTTGCCCCGTAACGATCGAAAATCAGCTGCCGATTTTCTCTCCTATAACAGTTATACCGGCGGCGGTGAGCCGCAGTTTGAAAATCCTTATACAAATCCGGACAAGAGCAGTATAAAGATGGAAAAGCGAAAGTTAGAGCTTGTTGGCAGGAAACTACAGGAAGGGGAGAGGGCCCCTGGTTTCACGGTCCTGGACCGTTCCCTGGAAAAAAAGAGCCTGGAGGAGATCGGAAAACCACTTCTGATTAGCGCCGTTCCTTCCCTTGACACTTCGGTCTGCAGCCTGCAGACGCGAACTTTTGCCGAGAAAATCGACGCCGGCGGAAATTCGGTTCAATTTGTTACCATTAGCTGCGACACCCCTTTTGCCCAGGGCCGCTTCTGCGCCAGCAATGACCTGGATATCGACACTTATTCCGATTTGGACGGCAAAGAATTTTCGCTGCAATACGGGTTGCTAATAAAAGATATGGGAGTCTGCGCCCGGGCTATTTTTGTTATAGACGCTGACGGTAGAATTTGTTACCGGGAACTGGTCGCCGAGCTTGGCAGTGAACCCGATTATGAAGCCGCCCTGGCCGCGGTGGAGGACCTGGGAAAATAAAGGGGGAGTGAATCGTTAATTATGAAGCATCCTTTTACTCCAACCCTCCACCCCGGTAGGGACGAGGGAATCGTTGGAAGGTTCTGCTTTTTAGAGGGGACTCATTGACTTATTTCCCGACAAATAATATAATTCTGATTATTTTAAGGGAGTCATTGGTTATATTTTATAATTTAGAATATATTTTGTCGGAGGTAAATCAGATGAGCAAACCAGTGGAAGTTACACTTGATGATTTTAAAGAAGAAGTTGAAAATGCGGACCTGCCGGTTCTTGTCGATTTTTGGGCTGCCTGGTGCGGACCCTGTAAACAGCTTGAACCCCGGCTTGAGGAACTGGCCGAGGCGATGGAGGACCAGGTTAAAGTAGTCAAGGTGAATGTTGATGAGAACCAGGAACTGGCGGGACAGTTTGGAGTCCGCAGTATTCCTACCCTGATGATATTCGAGGATGGCGAAAAAATTGACCAGCTTGTCGGGTCGGTCCCCAGGGAAAGGATCAGGGAACGGTTGGAAAAGGTAATCTGAATTATTTTGATTTGCTAAAAAATCCCCGGGTAGCCGACCGGGTAATAAAGATTTCCAACCGTTAAAACTGTAAATCCACCCAGCAGGAAATCAAAATTTTTAAGGATGAAAACCTGGTTTGAGTAGAGATGAGACTGCCGGTCATCCGAGTCCACACCTCTTTTTCAGAGAGGGTTTATCCATCCGCAAAAATTGTTACGGCAGGCCGGTTGAGCTGGCAGAAGTGGGGAGTTTAACGTTTACGGGCAAAAAAAGGTAAGAATCTATTCCGGGGATGTGCTGGAGGTTAAAAAATGAAACTGGCCGTGGATATTGGCAACACTACCACAACTGTTGGCCGCCCCCGGGACGGTTATTTTGAATTTGTCCATAAATTTCCCACTAAAAAATTTAACGCTCCGGAGGATTTGTGGCAACACTGGTGCCAGAGTATTGATCTGCTAACCGCCCGGGAGGGAATCGATTTATTTTTAGCCAGCGTGGTTCCCGGGTTAACAGAACTTGTAAAAAAACGGGAAGATGAATTTAATAACCTCTGTATCCTGGAATACCCCTGGCCGGAGACTGCCCTTGAGGTAGTGGTTGATTCACCTGCAACGGTAGGCGCCGACCGAATTGCTGCCGCGAGCGCTTTTTATGAAGAATACGGGCCGGGGATAGTGGTAGATTTTGGGACGGCCACTACCGTTGAAGCCATCTTGCCCGGCGGAAAATACGCCGGAGGTGTAATCATGCCCGGAGTGGAGGCTACATTTGGCGGGCTGTTCAACAAGACCGCCGCTTTACCACGGATAACTCCTGAACTTCCCCGGGAATTTAAATGTGATACGACTGAAGATTCTTTGCAGTGTGGTATTTACTACGGCTTGGCCGGTGCGGTTGAACGGGCGGTGGAAGAGTTGAACAATAAATTCAAGTTGCCGTCCGATTCTGCGGTGGTGGCTACCGGCGGCCGGGGTGCAGAGTTCATGACTCTAACGGAAGTTCTGACGGCTTACGATGAACAGCTTGTGTTAAAAGGAATTATGATTTGTTGTGGTTCAAATTTTATACTTGACATTGAAAAAAAATAAAATATCATATTTAACTTCCTCGATGAATCGCATTTCAAATTTTAATCATTTTTTTTAATGGAGGGATGTAAAATGGCTTTACAACCTTTGGGTAATCGTGTGGTAATAAAGGTTCTGGAACCGGAGGAGGAGAAAACCGCCGGCGGGATTGTAATCCCGGAATCTGCTCAGGACCAGCCCCAACAGGCTGAGGTAATCGCGGTTGGCCCCGGTAAATTTGAAGATGGTGAACAGGTAGAACCGGAGGTCGACGAGGGCGATAAAGTGGTCTTTGGAAAATATTCCGGTTCGGAAGTAGAATATGACGGACAGGAATATTTAATCCTGGACGCCGATGATATTCTGGCTATTGTAACCTGATTGAAGTTTATTTTTTAATTAGTTTGACAACAAAATTTTAAGGAGGGACATGAAAAATGGCTAAAGACGTAATTTTTTCTGACGAAGCTCGCAATAAGCTTGTCGACGGTGTCGAGAAGCTGACTGACGCTGTAAAAGTCACTCTTGGTCCTCGCGGACGTAACGTTGTTCTGGAAGAAAGTTTTGGTTCGCCCAGGATAACCAAGGACGGGGTGACGATCGCCAAGGAGATTGAATTGAAAAACAAATTTGAAAACATGGGTGCACAGCTGGTAAAAGAGGTGGCTGAAAAAACCCAGGATGAAACGGGTGATGGAACCACCACGGCTACCCTGCTGGCCCAGACTATTGTTGAAGAAGGCATGAAATCGGTTGCCGCCGGTCATAATCCTATGGCTCTCTGGCGAGGAATCGAATCGGCCGCCGAGCTCGCGGTTGAGAAGCTTCAAAAACATTCCAAAGAGGTTGAAGGTCGTGACCAGATTTCTCAGGTTGCCACTATTTCCGCCAACAACGACCCGGAAATCGGTCAGATCCTGGCCGAAGCCATGGACAAAGTCGGTGAAGATGGTGTGATTACTGTTGAAGAAGGACGGGGCATCGAAACCGAGCTCGAACTGGTGGAAGGAATGCAGTTCGATCGCGGTTATAAATCGCCGTATTTCGTCACTGACGACGAAAACATGGTGGCTGAGCTGGAAGATCCTTATATTCTGATTTTTGACGATGAAATTTCAGCAATTAACGACATTGTGCCTGTTCTTGAGGATGTGGCTCGCGATGGCAGTTCGCTGCTGATAATTGCCGAGGATCTTGAAGGTGAAGCACTGGCCACTCTTGTTGTTAACAAACTGCGGGGACAGCTTGACGTTGCCGCTGTCAAAGCTCCCGGATTTGGCGACCGCCGCAAGCAGATGCTCCAGGATATTGCCATTCTTACCGGCGGAGAGATGATCTCCGAAGATAAAGGAATGGAGCTGGAGAATACTTCGATTGAGCAGCTCGGTCGGGCCGCCAAGGTAACCATTACCGACGATGACACAACGATTGTCGAAGGTGAGGGTAACCCCAGCGAAATCCAGGACCGTATTGAACAGATTCGCCGCCAGATCGATCAGTCTACCAGTGATTACGACCAGGAAAAACTGGAAGAACGGCTGGCTAAACTGGCCGGAGGAGTCGGCGTTATCAAAGTTGGTGCGGCCACCGAACCCGAAATGAAAGAGAAAAAAGGTCGCGTTGAAGACGCCCTGCAGTCCACACGGGCGGCTGTCGCCGAAGGTATTGTTGCCGGTGGCGGTGTAACACTTCTGCGTGTCCAGGAAGAACTGGAAAGCGAAAACCTTGAAGGTGAAGAAGAACAGGGTCTTCGTATCCTCCAGGATGCACTTTCCAAACCGACCAAGCAGATCGCTGAGAATGCTGACGTTGAAGGTTCAGTTATCGTTGAACGGCTTGCTCAGCAGGATGATGACGCTTTCGGTTATAACGCTAAAACAAGAACCATTGAAAACCTCTATGAAGCTGGTATAATTGACCCTGCGAAGGTGGTTAGGATTGCCCTGCAGAACGCTGCAAGTATTGCTTCGCTTCTGCTGACTACCGAAGCTGCCATTGCCGAATTTGAAGAAGACAGTGATGATGGCGGTGGCGGCGCCGGAGGCGGAATGCCCGGCGGCGGCGGAATGCCCGCTGGCGGCATGGGCGGTATGGGGGGCATGATGTAACCAGAGAATAATTACCCCTTCCCCCGAGGCCCCGGGTTCCGGATTTTTTCCGGGCCCGGGGTTTTTTTATGTACTGAGTGCAGTCTAAAAAACCGTTTTCATCCCCACCTAAATCCTCCGCACCCGGAGGGTATCCGGAGGGGGAGGAGTTTTCAGAGGAGACTCTGTACTTATTTTGCCCTGAGCATATTCCGGTTTCCTGTTATAATTAATTTGAGGTAAAAACCAAGCACTGAAAGGATCAGTTATGAAGGTCTGGCTCAGGCGTTTATTCAAACTTATACTGGTCAGTATTCTCCTGGTTTATCTTGCTATTAACTCTTTTCTTAACCTGCCCCCGGTGCGCCGGCAGTTGCACAGTTTTCTTGTGGAAACGGTTGGACGGCCCGTGACCATGGGTTATATTTACCTGGACTGGCAATTGAACCCTTCGCTTTCCTACCTGGGCGTGGGCGAGGAAAATTATGATTCGGACCGTAAACCGGGAACTGCAATTTTTCACCATATCCGGGCCGATATGAACTGGTCCCGGCTCCGGGAGGCGTTTGAAAAATCACAACCTCTCCAGGCCCTGGATAAAATTAATATTTATAGTTTAACTTACAATCATAAATATGCCGCCGAAACCGGGCCGGAAATACCCGTTTTGCCGGAAATAACAGTGGATATAAACCGGTGGGAATTTTATCTTGTTAGAAACGACCGTGATTATTTCCGGCTCGCCGGGAGAAACCTTCAATACCGGTCAACCGACCAGCCCCTGGAATTTGATGTTTCTTATCTTGCCGGCCGCCCGGCCGCCGGGCGGGGTAAATTAGATCTAATGCCCCGTCCTGTTCTGGACCTTGAAATGGATTATTTTCAGCTCGAGGGCGATTACTGGGGGGGCTTCAGCAGTGCCTGGCGGGGAGATTTTCATTTCGCAGCCCGGGAAGACGGTCTGTCCGTTTTGGATGTGAAATTAGAGGGTCTCCCGGGGCGTTTCCAGAATTTTAACCTTCCCCCGGTTGATGTTGATTTATCTCTTTTTCTACATCCCGACCGCTACCGGCTTGAGCGTTTAAATGTTGATTCAAATTATTTTGTAGGTAGCTGTGCCGGGGAGATAGACAGGGAGGGAAAAATTGATGAACTGGGCGGAGAGTTTAAACTTTATCCCGACCATATGTTTAGATGGTTGAATAAAATCCAGGATAATTTTGAATTTGATGTAAAACAAACGTCAAATCTTGAGGGGCTTTTTCGACTGGAGAACAATATTTTTTCTCCCCGGCCGTCCGGGGAACTTAAATTTCCCGGGGCGGTTGTAGATATTATCCGCGACGAGTCTGAATACGAACTAAAAATCAGCGACTGGCTCGCCGACTTCCAGCAGGAGGGTTTGCACTGGGAAGAGGGCAATCTGGCAATTGACGGGGTTGGTTTTGCACTTTCCGGTGGGTTGACCGGCCGTGACCGGAGCGTTTTCACGACGACCTGGACCGGACTTCTTACCGGCGAAGATTTTGGGGGTAACCTGCTTCCGGGAGAAATTATTGAACGAATCGGGACCGGTCAATCGATGCGGATCCCGGTTAACCTCACTTTCGAAGTGGGACGCAAAGGAATTCAGGCTTCCTTTTTGACCCGGGACGGTGATTTGTATTTTCCCGATTATAGTTTCGAAAATATATGGTTTTTTGCCAGTTATTCTTTGTTCGAACGGGTTGAATACAGCATTAACGGCCGTTTTTTGGGTCCGGACGGTAACAACTGGGAGGTGATGGGCGAGGAAAACCGGCCCCTGGAATTTTCAACTCGTCTTGAAAAACTGGATTACTGGCTGGACTTGTTTTACGACCGGCCGGAGTTTATCCGCCGGGAGATTAAACTGGAAGGGGCAGATTTTTTGCTCCGGTTTAATAATCCTTTTCTGTCCTGGACGGATTTTAAGGGAGAATTGAATTTCAAGAATGGCCGGTTGTTTTTTGTTGAAGACAAAACGGGACTGACCGACTTGGAAGGAAAAATAGAGGTTGGTCCGGCCCGGGTTCTTATTGACGGGCTGCAGGGCAGCACTCCCCGGGGCAGTCTTTCGGTTGCGGGAAGTATAACCCACCGGGATTGGTTTAGAGAAGGGAATCTTGATCTTGAATTCCAGGGTAATAATTTTTATTCTCGCGATTTTTTTCCGGAAGGGACCGCCATAGAATTTGAAAACCTGGATTTTTCCGGAGTTGCCAAGGGGACACTCGAAGAGCCCCTTTTCGGGGGCGAGTTGACGGCAGCGAAAATTTCTGCCGGTAATATAAAATTTCTAAATACAGGAGGGGAGCTTGAACTGGAACCTTCGGGGTTTTCCTTTACTCTTGCCGAAACATCACTTGGTGGTGGAACTGTCAGCGGCCGGGTAAGCGGGGAAAATATAAATGAAGTAGAACTTAACCTCCGGGGGACTGAACTTCAGCCGGCTGTATTGCTTGAGCATAATGATTATATACGGGAAAATATAAGAGGGAGCTTTTCGATTATTGCGGAGCTGACCGGGGATCTTACGGACTGGCAGAGCTGGGACGGAAATATTGAGCTTGAACATTCAGACTTTAATCTGGCCCAATTCCCGGATATTTCGGGGATTCACAGGGTTGCCGATCTTAAGGTGATCGGGCAGGATGTTGATGTTGGAAGTGGAATTTACCAGTTTGAAGTTCACAACGGTCTGATTGAAATAAGAGATTTTGTTTTAAACGCCCCGGACAAGGAGATGGAGATGTTAATCCGCGGCGATATTGGTCTTGACGGCAGTCTTAACCTGCGCCAGGATCTCATCCTGCGTGGAGCCGCTCTGCGCAGTTATCTCCAGGATTTAATTGGAGATTTTTTCCGGGGGATCGGGTTAAGTCCCGAAAGAGAGTTTGTTGTCAGGTTTTATCTCCACGGGACCGTTGCCGAGCCGGAGTTTGAATTTGACGTTGAGCACGCCCGGCGCGGTCTTCAGCAGGATTTTATTTCCAGTTTTATCAGCGAACGGCTCGGCCGGCCAATTAGCCGCATACTCAACCGGCTATTTTAATTTATTTCAACAAAAAATCTGTTATAATTGTGTTTCTATTTTATAGAGTTTTCATTCAAATTTAAATCATGGCGGTGAATAAAATGGAGGATAAAATAAAAGTGGGAGTAATTGGGGTTGGCCACCTTGGAGAACATCACGCCCGGCTGTATGGAACTTTTCATGACGTGGATCTGGTTGGCGTGGTTGATACCGACGATGAGCGGGGCCGGAAAATAAGTGAAAAATACGATACCGATTATTATTCCGATATCGACGAGCTAATTCCGAAAATTGAAGCGGCAAGTATCGTGGTGCCCACTGAAAATCACTATGAAATTAGCAAAAAAATGATTAAGGCGGGTTTAGACTGCCTGGTCGAAAAACCGATGGTGGAGACATTGGCCCAGGCGGAGGAACTTTATAATCTTGCTCTTACCCAGGATGTTCTTCTCCAGGTCGGGCATATCGAACGTTTTAACACTGCGTTTGTTGCCGCCCGGGAGCATATTGATGATCCCCGGTTTATTGAGGTTAACCGGCTCGGTCCGTTCACGGAGCGGTCAACGGATATCGGGGTGGTAATGGATGTTATGATCCACGATATTGATATCCTCTTAAGTCTTGTCGATTCGCCGATAAAAGAGATTAGAACCGTGGGAGCATCCGTGGTTACGGAGTTTGAAGATATCTGTAACGCCCGGTTTGAATTTGAAAACGGCTGCATTGCCAACCTTACCGCCAGCAGGGTTTCTCCCGAAGATCGCCGGGAAATCCGGATATTCCAGGAACATAATTTTGTCAGTTTGAATTACAAGGATCAGGACGTTAAAGTCTGGCGGTTGAAGGATTCAAGTGAAAAAGGACCTGATTTTGAAGTTTATACCCCGGAGGTTAAAGAAGGCGAGAGCTTACGCCGTGAACTTCTGCATTTCATCCATTGTATCCAGGAAGACCGCCAGCCGGTCGTTGGCGGCCACGAGGGCAAAAATGCCCTGAAAGTTGCTTTTGACGTCCTTGATGCACTGGAAAATGATAATATCAAGAGTTTTTATGGGTGATTTACTTATAGTAACCGGCGATAGTTCCGCTGACAATTACGCCGCCCGGCTCGTTGAGAAATTAAAAAATAGCGACCGGTTTACAGGTAAAATATTTGCTGCCGCCGGTCGTAAAACTGAAGCGGCCGGCGCCGAGCTGGTCGAAAATTTAGTGGATAACGCAGTCGTTGGTTTTTTGGAAGTTGTAACTTCGCTGCCCTATTTTTTATCTGTTGCCCGCCGCCTTGAAAACCTGGTAAAAAAAGAAAATATCGGGACTGTCCTTTTTATGGATTTCCCCGGTTTCAACATGCGTTTTGCCCGCCGGCTTGTTAAATATGACCTTAATCTTCTTTATTACATTACCCCCCAGGTCTGGGCCTGGGGCCGAAAACGGCTTTCCACACTTAAAGAAATCTTTGAAGAACTGTTGGTCATTTTTCCTTTCGAGGAAGATTATCTCAAGGACCGGGAAGTTAAGGCCCGCTTTGTAGGCCATCCTATCCTGGAAACCTGGTCGGAAACTTCCCCCCGACCGGTCCGCCAGGAACTTGATATACCGGCCGGCAAAAGTATTGTTTCTTTTTTTCCGGGCTCCCGTTCCGGGGAAATTAGCCGCCATCTCCCGGTGATGCTGGCGGTAATTGATAGATTGGCAGAAAAATTCCCCGGCTGGCAGCCGGTCTTGAGCCGGGCCGCCGCCGTTGATCAGGATGATTTTGAAGCTTATTTAACTGATCTTGACACCGAGATCCCGATCTGGGTTGATGATGCCCGCAGTCTTCTTGAGGAAACTGAATTTGCAATCCTCGGCTCGGGAACCGTCACCATGGAGGCTGCTTTCGCCGGCACTCCCATGCTGGTGGGGTATAAAACTTCCCGGATTTCGTATTATCTTGGTCGGTTGCTTGTGAATATTGATAGAATTGCCATGCCCAATCTTGTCGATCGCCGGGTGCGGGTGCCGGAGTTGATCCAGTCGGAGTTTAATTCGCAACTTTTGTTTGAAAAAACTAAAGAGTTTCTTGAATCAACCCAGAAACGGCGCAACCAACGGGGCCGGTTGCAGCTGATGCGTTCGCAGTTTGAAGGTAAAAATCCCACTGAAGAAGTTGTCCGGGTCCTGGAAGATTACCTGGTTCTGTCCGGGTAGGGAGCAGTGCTAATGGTTAAAAAAGATATTGAACGCCGGTTTTTTGGTTTTTTATCCCGCTGGTTTGCTCCGCCGCTGCTGAAACTGTTGAAAGCAAGCTGCAAGCTTAAAGTTAATAATGAAACTTTCCCCGGACAATTACTTGAAAATAACGAAAATTTTATTCTTGCCTTCTGGCACGGCCAGATGCTGCCCCTGCTTTTTTATTTTGGTCCGGCCGGATTTTATACGTTCATCAGTCCCCACCGCGACGGTGAATATATAGCCCGGGCCCTGGAAGGAATGGGCCATTATTCTCTGCGCACCTCACTCAGGGACCGTCGCCTGCGTGCGGTTGCTGAAGCCCTGAAACTGGCCCGTGAGGGCGAAACACTCGTTGTTACGCCCGACGGCCCGGTCGGACCCCGTTGCCGGGCTAAACCCGGTATTATCCAGCTCAGCGAGCGGGCCCGGATTCCAATTATACCTTCGGCCGGGCTGGCCGCTTCTGGCCGGTATTTTTCCAGCTGGGACAGGTTCTGTCTGCCTTACCCTTTTGGCCGGATTGCCGTGGAATTTAGTGAGCCGCTCCGGTTCTGGGAAAAAGATCTCCCCCTGGAAAAAAAACAGAAAGAACTTGAAAATATAATGAACGGGCTGACTTCAAGTTGCGTAAAAAGGCTTGGACTTCAGGCCAATCCAATGCCCCCGGCCGCTGATGATGAGGTTTAAACTTCTGCTGCATAGATTTTTCAGGCGGCTGTATTTTGAAGATTCACCCGGCTTCCTGGCAAAAATTGCCGGAGGGCTGTTAAAATTACTGGTCCCGGGTTACATTTTTTTACGTTTCTGTGATTACCGGATAAAGACCGCCAGCCGGCGGAAATTGTCCACCCCCGTTGTTTCAATTGGTAACCTGAGCGTGGGGGGGACCGGGAAGACCGCTTTTGTGCTCTGGCTTGTTAAGCAGCTTGAGAACGACGGTTATAACTGCGCCGTTTTAAAGCGGGGCCAGGGAGAAAAAGAAGGAATTATCAAGGGGAAAACTAACCACCCGGACCTATATGGCGACGAGACGGCCCTGGTCAACCATCACTTTCCGAACGTTCCCGTGGGAGTGGGAGCCGATCGCTGGCAGTGGGGACAAAAAATTGAAAACCAGTTTCCGGAGCTTGATATTTTTATCCTGGATGATGGTTTTCAACATTATCGCCTGGCGAGAGAACTTGATCTTGTTCTTATCGGTTCTATTGCGGAAATAAAAGCCGCCCGGCTGCCCGCTGGTCCGATGCGTGAGTCCGTATCGGCTCTTGACCGGGCCGATTTTCTGTCTTTAAAAACAGGGG
>CAZKRS010000009.1:0-20235 GCA_964555265.1 uncultured bacterium
TTTTAAAGGGTGAATGGTTTGTGAAAATAACGGTGAACGGTGAAGAAAAAGAGTTTGACTCCCCGGCAACTGTAGAGAAGCTGGTTAAGTCAGAGGTAGAGGATGGTTATGACCGCCTGGCGGTGGCTGTGAATTCCGGAGTTGTCCGGAAAGAAAAATGGTCGGAAATAGAACTAAAGGCGGGCGATGAGGTTGAAATTGTCCGCCCGCTCCAGGGAGGTTAAACAGGTATGGAAACTGATGATTATATAGAAATTGCCGGCGAGAAATTTTCTTCCCGGCTGATTCTGGGAACCGGCGGCCACACCAATCTGCAGAAACTGCGCCGCTCGATTGTGGCCAGCGAGACAGAAATGATAACCGTTGGTTTGCGCCGGGTTGAAACCGGCGGATCCGGCGGTGGACTGTTTGATATAATTGACGACCTGGATGTCAAAATACTTCCCAACACCGCCGGCTGTTATACGGCCGAGGATGCGGTGCTGACCGCCCGGATGGGTCGGGAGGCCCTGGATACTAACTGGGTCAAGCTGGAAGTGATTGGGGATGATGAGACTTTATATCCCGATACCACCGAACTCTTAGAAGCAGCCCGGCAGCTAACTGAAGATGGTTTTGTGGTTTTACCCTATACCACCGACGATCCCATTACCGCCAAGAAACTGGTAGAGATCGGCTGTCCGGTGGTAATGCCCCTTGGATCACCGATTGGTTCGGGCCGGGGTTTGAGCAATCCCGATATCCTAAAAATTATCCGGGAAGCAGTGGAAGTTCCGATGATTATTGATGCGGGGATCGGAAGTGCCGCCGACGCCACCCGGGCCATGGAGCTGGGGGCTGACGGTGTGCTGCTTAGCAGTGCCGTTGCCGGAGCCGAGCGGCCGGAGTTGATGGCCGCAGCCATGCGGGATGCGGTTCGGGCGGGCAGGATGAGCTACCTTGCCGGCCGGATAGCAGAAAAACTGTATGCTAAACCCTCCACGACAATGGAAGGCCGGATTCGACGGTAAGAATAATGTAAAAATGAAAATCTAAAGTTCTCTAATCTTCGGGTTTAAATTTATCAACAAAAAATTCAAGAACAATAGCTTCAATTATAGCTCCCCCCAGCTGTTTCATATTTTTAAATAAGCCGGGCGGACAGTAACCGCCGTGCAGAGGAAGATTTGTGGTCCCGGAACGCATAAGTTATCCTTTTAAACCGCGAGATAGTTAATTTTCAACCCGGGGGCTGTTTTTAACAAGCTAAAAAAGTTTAGTAGGATTCTGCCCCTCTGGAAATTTATCGTTTCCTGGACATAAATTTTATATAATTTACTGGAGAATATCTACAACCTATAGATGGGAAATCAAATATGATTGTTCATTTATATGTTCCGGAATTTCCTGCGCATGTTCAGGCCCGGAGCAAAGGGATGGAAGAACAGCCGGTTGCAATCTGTGACGAAGCCAGGATTTTGTTTGCTAATCCGGCGGCCAGGAAACTTGGCTGCCGGCCGGGCCAGCTTCTGGAAAAAGAAAACCCTGCGAGCGATATAGCTCTGCTGGAGTTTGATCTTCCGGAAGTGAAGGAGGTACATTACAGGCTCCGGCGGCGGCTGGAGAAATTAAGTCCGATTGTTGAAAACCTGGAACTGGGCGAATTTTTTCTTGAAATTGATGATCAAGATAAAATTCTAAACTGGTTCAATAACCTGGGATATGATTTTCCGCTGACTGGGGGGGCAGCCGCTACGGGGTGGCTGGCCCGGATCGTCTCCCGCCGACAGGATCCCGGTGATTTTGAGATTGTAAAAGATGATGATTATGAAACATCTATTAAAAAAGTTAAAATTGATGAAATATGGGGGTTCGGATCTGAGTTCAAAACTATACTGAAGGAGAAAGGTTTTAAAGAAGCGGGGGAGCTTTATCATCTGCAAGAGGCCGAAAAACGGAAATTGCTGGGGAGTGACAGCCGGCTTTTGCACAAAGTATTTAATAAAAAAGAGCCCCGGTCGATCAACGTCTTTTCCCGGCCTCGTTCTTTAAGTCGTGAACTTGCGATTCCGCCGGACATAGCCTGTAAGAAAGAAAAGGTAATTGAAAAAATAGATCCTGTTCTCAAAAAATTCAGGACCAGGCTCAAGGCTACCGTTAGTCTTGCATACAGGTTGCGTCTGGGCCTCCGTTTTGAAAATCAACAGGATCTTGTTCGTTCCCATATCTTTACCACACCTGTTGATGACAGTGAGATGTTCAGATTTGCCCTGCGCCAGATGATGGCCCCGGTAGCGTTGACTGTTCCGCTGAAAACAGTGGTGGTGGAAACGGATGTAATTGTAGCAGATCTTGAAAATTATCACCGTAAACCCCGGGAGGCGGCGATGAGTTTTGAAATTATTGACAACTAAATATTTATTTCCACTTATAATCCTGCTATTGGTATGGCTGCCAGCGGTTGCAATTGGAGCTGAGACGGCCGATATAATTGACAGTGGTCTTGTCCGGTTAAACGAAGGTGATTACCGGGAAGCCGTTGTTTATTTTGAAAACGTACTTGAGACAGACCCTGATAACGAGAGGGCACTTGCATATGCCGCCCGCGCACTCCGGCAATTGGATCAACGCGAGCAGGCTTTTGAATATCATGATCGTTTGGCTCGCCGGGAACCGGAGGAATTTGAGTATTTTATTCCCCGTGAGGTTTACCGGTTTAGCGCTATACTTGCTTACCAGGTTGGTAGATATCAACGGTCCCTGGAATTATTTGACAGAGCGCTAAAAGAGGTCGAAGACCGGGCGGAGATCGAGCAACTCCGTGGTTGGCGCCAGAGAGCCAGCTCGGCGCGTCTTCGTGAACTCGGTGAAGAACGTGAGGCGGCCCTGGAAGAACTTATCCAGTCCGCCGACCAACTTCTCCGGGAAGAAGGGGCGGGGGAAGCCCTGCAACTGCTGGAAGAAAACAGGGA
Organism: uncultured bacterium; assembly: GCA_964555265.1. GTDB lineage: Bacteria > T1Sed10-126 > T1Sed10-126 > T1Sed10-126 > T1Sed10-126 > CAZKRS01. The sequence continues at coordinate 2,952 of CAZKRS010000009.1, forward strand.
TCAATTTGAAGAGTTCAAGCAGTTCCAGGACAAGGTTGAGCAGCTGGAAGAAATCCGGGGGTTTAAACAGTGGCAGCAGGAAGTTCAAAAAGTAGATTCACAAACTTCCGATGAACAGCTGGCCGAGTTAATCGAAGAGGGCAAAAATTTTTATGCCCGGGAACAGTTCAGAGAAGAGTCGGCCAATTATTTGAGTCGCCTGTTTTTTCTTCGGGCCCGTATCAGTGTGCAGGAAGATAACTACGCCCCCGCCCGGGAATATCTGCTTGCGGTTTTTTCGCTGGAGGAGGAACCTCAACCCGAAGCTTACCAGGAACTGATTCGTGTTCATTATTTGATGGGGAATTATGAACAGCTGCGCCAGCTCCGGGCGGAGCTTCAGCGCAAGCATAGGGAATTTAACCTGGAGAGCAGTCTTCAGTGGCGAATATGGTGGAGTGAGTATGGTATCTGGATGGGAACTGTTCTTGCAGCGGGTGCTTTCTTGTTACTGGTTTTTCTTGTATTTTTACCCCGCTACGGCCCCCGTTTTTTCTCACCCCCGGCTTCAAAACTTGCTGGCTGGCTATTGGAGGGAGGGAATAAAAAAGTTGCCCTGTGGATGTATAATTGTTTTTGTTCACCGGATTATATTTCCGGCGTGGAGTTTGAAAATTGGATTCGGCTTTTAAAAGAAAACGGTGACAGGGCTCATCTGCTTGAATTGTTAGAACGGGGAGATTCAATTTTGCGGTTATCTCCCGGACTGCGGCTTGAATACGGGCTTCTTCTGGCTGGCGAAAATAAAATTGAGAAGGCGGTCAATCAACTGAAAAAAGCAGCCGGTAACTGGCAGGAGCTGACCAGGGAAGAAAAAATCAGAACCGGTATCCGTCTTGGAGAACTGCAGTTGAAAAATAATGCCCCGGAGGAAGCAATCAAGTGGTTGAGCAGAGCAAGAAAACAGGCTCCCGCCAACGAGGGGATTAATACCCGGATTATAAAACTTTCCGCCCGCCAGGGCCGGTGGGAAGAATGGAGAAAAAACGGCCAAGCCTGGCTGAAGGAAATTCGTAGTGGATACGTTCAGAAGACGCAGCGACGGGGGTTGACAACTGAATCGGAGAAGGATAAATTGCAGGATCCGCAATCTATTTCGCAGTTTTTGCTGGAAACTTATGATAAATTTCGGGAGGTTGAACTGGAGGAAGAAAATGCGGAAATGCTGGAATTTCTCTACAACTGTACCGAAGATTTGACCGATTACCAGCGGCAGAAAGAACTTTTAAAAGAGCTTGTCGAGCGGGATTTACCTGCTGAAAAAATCAGTAATTACCTCTCCGACCTGGGAGATTTCTATGCAGATAGGGAAAAACTGGAGGAAGCGGTAAAATACTATCGCCGTTATCTTGAAATTGAACCCGATGATTTCGAAATTCTTGGCAAACTGGGCCGGTTGTATGTGAAAATTGATAGAAGAGAAGACGCAGTGGAATGTTTCGAAAAAGTTTTTGAATTCGAGAAGGATAACCCCGGAGCGGCCCGGGGGTTGCAGCAGATAGCCCGCCGTTACGAAAAAGATTATCAATACGAGCCGGCGGCCCGGGTTTACCGGCAGATCCTGGATAACAGCTATTTTAAAAAAGCCGAGGTGCAGTTTCGCTACGGAATTAATCTTTTCAGGCAGGGAAAAATGGAAGATGCTCTGTCAGTTTTTCAAAAAATTGAGCAGGGCGATGAAAAGTTCAGGGCCCGCGTCCTGGTTTTTATCGCCCGTTGTTTGAATGAGATGGGCTCGCCGGGAGTGGCGCTGTCCCGGCTTCAGGAAGTTGATCCGGATAACCAGGCTTTCCCCTTGAATTTAAGATTAAATCTTCACTACTGGTATGGTCGTTCGCTTGAGGCTGAAGGGGAAATTGAGCGTGCGCTCAAACATTACCGGGAGATTATGGCGACGGACGTTGCTTACCGGGATGTGGCGGAGCGAATAGAAAAACTGAAAATAAATCCTGAATAACTGTGGATGCTGGTGATTCACGAATGGAAGAAATGACAGCTGAAATTTCTGCTCCGGAAAAGCAAAGAAGCAGCCGGCCGTTTGTCCTGGAAAGTGATTTTGATCCCCGGGGTGATCAGCCAGAAGCTATCGACAGCCTGGCAGCCGGACTTGACCAGGGGTATGACGATCAAACCCTCCTCGGGGTTACGGGAAGCGGTAAAACTTTCACGATGGCCAGCCTTATTGAACGGGTCCAGCGACCTGCTCTGGTTTTATCACATAATAAAACTCTTGCCGCCCAGTTATATAACGAATTTAAAAATTTTTTTCCGCAGAATTCCGTTGAATATTTTGTAAGTTTTTACGATTATTACCAGCCGGAAGCTTATGTTCCCCAGTCTGATACTTACATCGAAAAAGATTCTTCCATAAACGATAAGATTGACCGGCTGCGTCTTTCCGCAACTACCGCCCTTACTCGCCGCCGGGATGTGGTGGTGGTTGCCAGTGTCTCAGCTATTTACGGTCTCGGGTCTCCGGAATCATACAAAAAACAGATTCTCCCCTTGAAGAGCGGGCAAAAACTCCCCCGCCGGGATCTGTTTGGCCGGCTGCTTACTCTGCAATACGAACGCAATGACATGGAATTTAAGCAGGGGCAGTTCAGGGCCCGGGGAGATATCGTGGAGATTTTTCCTGCTTACCGAAAGCAGGCCCTGCGGATTGAAATGTTCGGTGATCAGATTGAACTTATTGAAGAATTTGATCCCCTGACCGGCGAAATCAAACAGCAACTTGAAGAAACAGTTATTTACCCGGCCAATCATTTTGTCCTGGACGGTCAACAGAAAGAAAACGCTGTTAACAGCATCAGGACGGAACTGGAAGAATGGGAACAGCAGCTCCGGGACCGGGGCAAAACCCTGGAGGCGGAACGTATCCGTAGCCGGACCGAATATGACCTGGAGATGCTGCAAGAAGTGGGTTATGTCAACGGAATTGAAAATTATTCCCGTCATCTTGACGGTCGTAATCCCGGTGAACCACCTTATACATTGCTTGATTATTTTCCCGGAGATTTTGTTACTTTTATTGACGAATCCCACCAGACTATCCCCCAGCTAAAAGCAATGATTGCCGGTGATCGGTCCCGCAAGGAAAAACTTATTAGCCACGGTTTCCGTCTTCCTTCCGCATATGATAACCGTCCGCTCGAATTTGAAGAGTTCCGGGAGAAATCGGGGCAAACCGTTTTTGTTTCCGCTACTCCCGGCGATTTTGAACGGGATGTCTCTTCCCGGGTGGTCGAACAGATTGTCCGTCCGACAGGACTGGTTGATCCTCCTATAGAGGTTCGCCCCACCCGTGACCAGGTGGACGATCTTATGGATGAAATAGAAAAAGAAGTTAGCAATAATAACCGTGTCCTGGTGACCACTCTTACCAAGAGATTATCGGAAAATTTAACCGACTACCTTATCACAATGGGATTCCGTGTCAAATATCTGCACTCGGAAATTGATACGCTTGATCGGATGAAAATACTGCGAGATCTGCGGCGCGGTGAATTTGATGTCCTCGTGGGTATTAATCTCCTCCGGGAAGGTCTCGATCTGCCGGAAGTAACACTGGTGGCAATAATGGATGCGGATCGGAAAGGATTCTTACGTTCGGCAACCACCTTGATCCAGATGATTGGAAGGACGGCTCGAAACATCTCCGGTCGGGTTTTAATGTACGCCGATGAAGTTACACCGGCCATGCGCCAGGCAATTGATGAAACTGAGCGGCGCCGGAAAAAACAGCTCCAGTATAATGAAAAACACGGCATAGAACCTGAAACAATAAAAAAAGAGATCGGGGATCACCTCCCCCTGGATTTGGGAGAGGAAGAAGTAGTAGACGAGATCCTGGAGGAACATGACGATGAACAGGAAGTAATTGAACAATTAATCCGGGCAATGGAAGAAGCCGCGGAGCGGCTGGAATTTGAAAAAGCCGCCCGGCTCCGGGATAAAATTGAAGAGTTAAAAGGGGAAGAGTTATATTGAATACCATGGATGATAAATTCCTGCGCGAACACGTCAGAGCAAGCTTGTTGGAAGATATAGGGGGAGGGGATATTACCAGCCGTCTGACGGTTGATGACCATTTAACCGGCCGTGCCGCCGCCGTCAGCCGGGAAGAGGGAGTGTTTGCCGGCAGCAGTATAGTTGAGACGGTTTATTCCGTTCTCTCCGCAATTGATGAGTCGTTAAATGATCACCCGGTGGATATTAAATGGTCTGTAAGTGACGGTGATAAGATCACCGCCGGCCAGAAATTATTTGAAGCAAACGGCAATGTTGGTTTGCTGCTCACCGGTGAACGGGTGGTTCTTAATTATTTGCAGCAGCTCTCAGGGGTTGCCACAAAAACGTTTCGGATGGTTAAAATTGCCCGGGAGTATGGCGTTAAAATTTACGACACCCGCAAAACTGTTCCCCATCACCGGATCCTTCAAAAATATGCCGTAAGCTGCGGGCAAGGGGACAATCACCGCCTCACTCTGGCCGATGCGGTAATGATTAAGGATAACCATAAACTGGCTGCCGGGGGTCTGCGTGAGGCTTTGCGGCGGGTGGAGGGAGATTTACCGTTGATTGTGGAAATTCATTCCCCGGAAGAACTGAAAATTGTTTCTGATTTTGACATTGATGTTGTAATGTTGGATAATATGTTTCCGGAGACAGTGAAAAAGATAGTATCAAGAGTGCCTGAAAAAATGAGCGTAGAAATATCGGGGGGGATTACCCTGGATAACCTGCGAGAGTATTGTGAAACAGGTGTCGACAGAATTTCTGTTGGTAGTCTTACCCATTCTTTTCAGAGTCTGGATATCAGTTTGGGACTGATCAAAAATGAGTGAAGAACCGCTTGTGGTTGCTCAGATAACAGTCACACCAATCGGGACGGACAATCCGGATATTACCCGGTATATCCAGGAATGCCTCCGAATAGCCCATCTGTCGGAGCTTGATTTCCAGGAAACTCCACTGGGGACGGTGATACGGGGACCATTTTCGGAAGTGCTGAAAGTCCTGGAGAAAATGCATAAAAAACCTTTTGAAATGGGAGCCAGCCGGGTGCGAACTCAGGTTATTATCGACGATTTCCGGGAGGAGGATTTGAACTCCTCGCTAATGACCGCCGAGGCCGCCCGTGAACTGGCGATTAATCAGGAAACTTTTGACTCTTAAATATCTATAAAGTGTTTTCTACCGCGGTTCCATTTACAAATCAGAAGGACTTTCTGGTAACCGGATTTTTTGAGTCGCTCTGAGCCCGGAGGGCTCTAAAACGACTCAAAAACTCAAAGAACGCCAGGGATGGCGTTCGAGAATGAGGGCGCCAGAGAGTGCTTCTGATAAGGGATGATCTGTAACCAGAACCCCGGGAGAGCACATATAAAGGAAGTTTATAATGTCTACTGAAAAATTACCCGAGGAAGATTTAAATCGTTTGATAGAACTTTTGCTTGCTCTGCCGGCAAACCGGCGTGATTTTTTGCTGGATATGTTACAGCTTTATGCCGGTGATTTTTTTCAGCAGCTGAACTATTCGTTGATATCGGTGGATGATTTTTTTGACTGGGATCCCCGGCTGCTTCAGCAGCTTATTCGTGACCTTTCTTTCCAGGATATCGCCTGGGCTTTTCTCGACGATAAACCGGAGTTATTTAAACTGTTTGGCGAAAATATAAGCGGCCGGGGCCGGGTGATTTTAATGGAAGAGATCCAGGCGGTTAAGGATGAACGGCGCCGGAAACTGGAAAGTAATAAGGTCAGTCCCGAGGAATTAGAACAACTGCAGGAGCGCAAACGAATGTTTTTGAAACTTAAAGCTCACCAGCTGCTTGCCGATGAGAAGGATTCCCCCCCCGAGAGCTGATGGTTTATTTTTTCTTTTTCTTACTGGTAGGTGTCTTTGTGGTCCTTACCCTCCGGCTTTTAGATCTCCAGGTTTCTTCTTCCGCCGGGGAATGGATGGTGATTGCTCGTTTTAACAGCCGGGAAATGGCGCACCTGGCCGGTAATATTTTAAAAAATGAAGATATAGAAACTATTGTTGAAGAGGACTGGGCTACCGGTATTTATAACAGGCTGGAGTTTGGTGGGAATAAAATCAGGGTTTCACCCGATAATATGCGAAAGGCAATAGAAATTTTATCGGAAACCAGGTTCAGAAAAAACCTGGAAACAACTGGCGAAAAATAAAAACCCCCTGGAGTGTATATTCTCCAGGGGGTGTTTTTTATAGTTTACAGATCTTCGGGGCGGACGGTTTTTCGGCCATTAGCCTGAGCGCGGCTGGCAGCATCGTCAAGAAGACCCTGCAGCTTGTCGCTGGCGGCATCCGGCAGATTACTATCACAGAGAAGACCTTTCTCCTTAATAACCTCTTTTACACGGCTTTTATAAACCAGGTCGGACATTATGTTTCCTCCTTTCCACGTGGTGTTAATTTAACTTCTTTCTTCTTCTCAGCCTTTTAACCATATAATCCAAAATGTATTTTACCAAGAACTTTTTGCCTTTAAAGGGATTTTTTTTGTTTTCGCTCCCGTTAAGCCCCCTTGAATCCTGCAAACAAGAAAATATTAAGATAATAATACCCGTTATTCAAGATTTTTCTTATTCCGGGTTATTAATACCTAAATTGAGCGATTCTTGATCGGAGACACCATATCTCTCTGACTCATTCTCGCAGCCCTCCGGGCTGCTGTGAGGTATGTATATCACAAACCAAGCTCATCTTGAGCTTTGCGATATACATAATACCGTCAGAGAGCCATGGTATCTCCTCCCACCCGTTGGGTGAGGATGTTTCATGTCTTGTTTTCGGATTAATACAGCCACGGGTTGGCGCACAGGAGGTGCGCCAGTGGCTGTATTCCTCGCAGACAGCCGGAAGCTGTCGAGAATGAGAAAACAAGATGTGAGACATCCTCATGCTCAGAATCGCTCAACTTAGGTAATAATTGTTATCAACCGGGTTCGGTTAACTTTATTCAATCGTTTGCTTAGTATAAAATTACTGGAATCCAGATCATAATATTTTTTAAATAAGGTGTAAAAAATGCAGGAATATCATTTATCTCCAACTTTAATGCTGGGAAGTGGCTGTCGTAAACAACTACCGGGGAAGTTAGAGGGCCAGGAAGGTTCCCGGGTGCTGATGGTAACGGATGAAGCTATCCGGGAGCTGGGCATTCCGTCTGAAATAGCGGATATTCTTTCGGAAGTTGATATTGAAACCGTGATTTTTGATCAAGTTTCTCCCGATCCGACGACTGACCAGGTTGCAGCCGGGTTAGAGAAATTTGTCAAAGAAAACTGTCGGATGATTGTAGCCGTTGGGGGAGGTAGTCCTATAGACTGCGCAAAAAATATAGTTTTTGCTGCTCGCGAAGGGAATTTTGGTCCTGATATTTCTTTCAAATGGGGACGTTTTCCTCTTATTGCTATTCCCACGACGGCGGGAACTGGCAGTGAAGTGAGTAAATACCTGGTAATCACGGACGATGAAACCGGTCAGAAAACTGTTCTGCAGGATCCAAGTTTCATCCCCAGCATTGCCGTTTGTGACGCTGAGCTTACTCGCTCGCTTCCCCCGGCGGTTACCGTCAACACGGGAATGGATGCTTTTTCCCACGCCATGGAGGCTTACCTTTCTACTGTTTCAACTGATTTTTCGGATGCTCTGGCCCGGAAAGCTATTGGTGTGATAGTTGAAAATTTACCCCGAGCCTACAAAAACGGCCAGCGGGACATGGAAGCTCGGGAAGCGATGATGGAAGCGCAGATGCTGGCCGGGATGGCTTTCAGCAACTCGGGTCTGGGGTTATCTCATGCCACCGCCCACGCTCTTGGTTCGCAGTATGAAATCCCTCACGGTCGTGCAAATTCTTTAATGCTGCCTTATGTTATTAGTTACAACCTGCCGGCGGTCCAGGGGAAGGTTGCCCGTTTACTTCCGGTTTTGGCCAGCCGACAGGCGGGACTTTCCACCTATCAAACCGCCCGCCAGGTGGGCGAGATCATATGGGATTTTATCCGCAGTCTTGATGTTTCCGCCTCACTTGCGGAGGTCGGCGTTAATCGCCAGGATCTTTCGGTCCTGGTTGAAAAAGCTCTTGAAGACCCGGTGGCCGAAACTAATCCCTGTGAAGCTGACGGGGAGGATATATACGAGATTTATCACAGAGCATACGAAGGAGCAAACCCCTTCAAAGAATAATACGGAACCGGTTGTATAGTTGTATAGTTATGAGATAGGATGTTGATATTATGGTTCGGCCGGTCAGGCAGTATCACAACGGTTTTTGGTATCACGTGATAGCTCGGGGACAACGCGGGGAACCACTGTTTTTTTCTCCTAAGGATCGGATGAATTATCTAACTCTCCTGGACGAAAAATTGACCCAGGCCAAGGCATGTCTGGGTAGTTTTTGTTTGATGACCAATCATGTGCATTTATTGATAGAGATGGGGCCGGTGGATCTGGGAAAAATACTTCATCGAGTTCATTTAACATATGCAAAGCGTTTTAATCAAAAACGAAAGACCGATGGCCATGTGTTTCAGAGTCGCCCCAGGGTAAAAATTATTCTGAAAGACAGTTATTTATTGATGTTGGTACCCTATATTCATCAAAACCCTGTGAAAGCGGGTATAGTGGAAGAAATTCAGGAATATCAATGGAGTTCGGATAAATTATTTCGTGGAGAAGGGCTGGGCTGGATGGATTTAGAAAGCTGGAAATTTCCGCCTAAGTTTAATGGTTCGCTTGAGGAAAGACGGAAGAATTATTTGAAGTTGATGGGAGAAGAACGAGAGCGGACGCTCCCCGGGGGCAGAGAATACATCGGAACACAGAAAGAATTTAATCAGCTTGAACGACGGAAACAGGGCCGAGAAAAAGGGAAGGTAAAAGAGCGCCGGGAACGAATCTCCAAAAAGAAAATTGCTCAGGAAATTTGTCGCCAAAAGAAAAAAATCACGGTAGATGAGTTAAAGAGTTCCAGTCGAAAGCGGCACATTGTAGAAGTTCGTCATCAGGCGATGGTCAAGATGATCGAAGAGGGGTATGGTCCAGCAGAAATTGGACGATTTTTTAATCGAACCCGGGGAGCCGTCTGGCAAGTTTATGAAAAGCACAAAGGCGAATAACTATACAACTATACAACCGGTTCTAACACTATTCTTCCATTTTACCGAGCATTTTGATGGGGCTCAGCAGCCAGGGGCGCAGGTCCGGGTACTGGTGGCGCAGGTAAGCGTCTAAAAAACAGAGGCCGGGGAAAACCAGCAGAAAACCAATCAGTCCGAAAGAGGCGTAAAATATAGCCAGGCCGATAATTATGGTTTCCAGTCCAAAATCCCAGCGACTCTTTTCACTTCCCCCCAGCCAGTTGATAAACATAGGTTTTATCAAATAGTCGTCCATGGTGAAGTAAAATAGAAATATCCCGGCGGCAATACCGCCCCCGAGCAATCCCTGCCAGAGCGAAATCATTCCGCTGATTAATACGGTTGCAACCAGCGTTCCCAGTCCCGGAACAACCAGGTTTCCAAGCAGAAAAACAAGGACCAGCCCGAGGATAATTATTCCGTCAAAATGGGTAATATCAAATCTGTTAAGTATTTCAAGAATCACTGCAATAACTCCGCCGAGCAGCAGATAATAAATGCTGATAAAAAGCAGATATTCTCCCATTAGCCGGCTGTATGAGCTTAAAATATCCGAGTAACCTTTCCGGCTTTTTTCGGCTCTTATAAACAGCTGGCGGGTTGGTTCATAGATAGCCGCCCCGATTCCGGAAAACAACACAAACGAAAACGGAAGAACAATAGCGGCAAAAAAGGTATTGAGACTGTTGAAAATCTGGCGGGCGTTCTCGACCAGTATCCGGTAAGGGTCGGGAGTGTAGGTGAGCTCGTTTAAGAACTGGTATGCTTCCGGGGCGGTGGTCTGGAAAAAATCCCGGACCCAGCCCTGGATGGCCGGATTACGGGTAATTTCAAAATACAGCGGTGCGAGTAGAAAACCAAATATAAAAAAGCACAAAAGGATGAACAGTTGTATGAAGCAGGGGACAGCTCCCCAGGCTTTAACGGGCAAAAAAAGTCGAACCAGTTTTCCAAGCCCTCCCAGGAGCCGATTGAACGGGTTAGAACTGCGATTGAGAGAATCGGCCAGCCGTTCCCAGGCGTTGACTAAAAACCAGCTGTAGAGCATTCCAAGCAGCGCCAGGGCTACCAGGGTCCGGAAGCCGGGCTGGAAAAGAAGAGGGATAAACAGGATCAAGCCAACTGCTATGATGGTGAACCTCAGGAAGTTTTTAGCCGTCAATTTACTTTTCATCGTTCAGCCTCCAGTTGCTGTTTGACCTCAGAAGCCTGGCGGGAAAAATTCCCCAGTTCCCGGCTGAAGGTATTAATTTCTATTTGGCCCTCCAGTTCTTTTAGAAACTCAATCCAGGGTTCCAGCACATTGTCGCCCCGTATCCTTCCCCCCCAGCCGGCCAACCAGTCACCCCGGGATATTTCCTCTATCTCCCGGGCTTTTTCAATTAGCTTTTCCTGCAGAATTCCGATTAATCTTTGTTCATATTCAAAACGATAACTGCCGGGGAGAGTTTGGGGATGGTAATTGTTTGTTAATGTAACATACCTTTGAAAAGGTTCGTTTTCCCGGAATAAACCACCTCTTTCCACCCTTTCGAGTGCCCGGTGGATATTGGTGAGTCTTTCCCGCAGCTCGAGTAAATTCAACCATTCTCCGGCTGAATAGGGAGCACTGAAGCCTTCGATCTCAGATGTTGCCTCCAGACCGTTTTTGAGATTATCATGTGCAAATTTCAAATCTTCCAGCGGTGGAGCTTTTTCAGTTGTATCTTCTGTCCAGCTGACAGCAGTATCAGCCAGCTTTTCGTAAAAATTTTCCAGTCGCTCGACAAAATGATTATGAAGCAGTTGCAGAAGTTTCCCGCTCCCGCTAAAATTTTGTAGCCACCGGTAGGACAGGCTGGCAAATTCTTGCAGGTCGAAATCCAGGAGCAACTGTTCCCTGCTGAGTCGCGTGGATTCAATAATTTCTACCAGCGTCTCGAAATGTTCTTTTTCAGCTTCGAGCAGGTCAACTTCATCCCGCAAATTTGTATAAATATTGTCTGAATTAAGAACTGTTTTTTCTATGAAACTGGAGTGAAGCACGATTTTAGCCGGCTGTCCGGCCAGTGCCTCGGGAAGTTCCGGGAGAGTGATTAGCTCTTTCAGCCGGGATATCACGGTTTGAATCTCTTCTCTGCGGGGATCTTCTAACAGCTCGATAATTTCTGATTTTAACTGTGAAAAACGCTGGCTCCTGAGAGTAAGCAGTGTTTCCTCTCTCCATTCGGCAGATATTTCTTCGAGGTCCAAAAACTCGTTGATGGCCTCCACCTGTTCAATTATCCGAACATAGATATCCTGTCCTTCCCGGTCGACCGGTTGAAATTGTGGAGAGCTTAGAGCAGGCAGATTTTCTCTCAGAAAATATTTATTCATAATTTCCCAACCGTCAAACTGTGCCCGGTCCAGCTGCTCGAGACCCTGTTCGAATAGCCGGTTAAGAGCTGAATAATCCTTGTTTTCAAGAGCAGACACCAGCCGGGTATGGTAATTTTCAATTTCAGTTAGCAGTTTCCGCTGCCGGTTAATTTCTTCAGTTCCCTCCGGAAAAATTTCCAGAGTGGTGACAAGTTCTTCTAATTTTTCCTCATTAATTTCAAAATCGGGACCAAACCTGTGATGAGCCAGCAGATCATGCAAAAGTTCGGTCAGATGTTCTTGAGCCTGCCGGCGAATTGCCCCGGTATGTTCGGTTATCATCAGCCGGCGGGTAAAAGCAGAAGTTTGGATTTGCTCTTCGATTTTTTTCAGGGCCGGGAAGACCGTTTTTATTTCGTTCACCGGAGTTGCCTGGAAAGATTCCAGTTCGTACAGGGCTCCCTGGACGGCTCTGCTGTACCACCTGTGTAAATCTTCCCGGTAATTATTTCGAAAATTATCATGATTTTCCAGTAGTTGATTGTGTTCGTTCCAGGGGGTGGCCTTTAGGTAGTGATCAATTTCATCGGTTAATTTCTGGTAGGATTGAATAAATTCTTCCAGCCGTTCGGCCAGCACATCAACCGGTTGCCGGCCGCGGTCACCAAGTTCAGGCCAGGTCTGCAGATATTGACCTATCCAGCGACTCGAAATTTCTACCGCCGGGTCGTGAACCACCGAACAATCGCTTCCATAGACGTTCTGGCAGGTATATTGATCACCGTATATTTGTCCGTATTCTTTTACCGTCTCTACAACTGGCCGGACCGGCCGCAGGTAGGAGTCTATTCCTTCCGCAGGATGGAAAGGCAAATCCTGCAGGTGACTGAGTCGTTCCAGGTCTTCTTTTAACAGTGTCCGCAGCTGCCGGGGGTGGGGATATATTCTATCCAGCTGGGGGTTATCAAGCAGTTGTTCATAAAGATCGAAAAAGTCATCGTCATCGGCATGGGGCATCCTTTTTATAGTTGCCCGGTGGATCTGGAAAAAAGCATCTTTCAGCTGGCGTCGGCTTTCCTCATCCAACTCATCCCGGGCGGAGAGCTGGTGGAGGACCTGGTTGGAATGTTCATAAAGCTGGAGCGGGAAGGGCTGGCGTTCAAAATGCCGGCTGATACTTATAAACTCCGTAACTGGATTGCCCAGGAAATCTTTGAATCTTTCGGCAATAGGCCGACCGTAATAATAAACAGAGATAGACAGTAAAATTACCGGCAGAATTAGCAGAAATAAATTTAATATTACGGTCCATAATTTTTTAAAAAATTTCATCTAATATTCACCACTTCCCGGTGGTCTCTTGACTCATGCCAGGTTGAGTTCCTGCTGGACCGGCCCTTCTTTTTCTTTAGCCGTCCAGTTGGATTCCACTATGAAATAATCTATATTTTCCCGGGCTCCATGTCCACCCAGTTGTGAGCGGCTGGAAAAATTAATTATTTCTCCTTCCCGGGTAGCCCGGGGTTGAGTGCTTACGGTAACATAATCGATTTTATCGCCGTTAGTGGGCTTGATAAGGTAGCGTCCTTTTCCGCCCCGGTTCTGTGTGGGTATTTCATTAGCGGCCAGGGCGGCACAGGTATTGTCTCCCCGGACGAGCAGAAATTCTTCCTCCCGGGCAAGAACAGCGCCGGCCAGCGGTTCATCGCCTTTTCGGGCGACTACGCCCCGGGCGCTCCGACTCATCGGGCGCAGGTCCTCAGCCTCAAATTTCAGACCTTTCCCATTTTCGGCCACGGCAATAACACTGGAATTTTCTTTACCCGGGCAAACCTGGACAACTTCGTTATCTTCTTCTTTGAAATTGATATATTTTATTCCGCTTGGACGTATATCAAAGAAATCTTCATTTCCTTCAATTTCCATTTTTTTAACGTATCCATTGCGGGTAAAAATGTAAACTTCCCGGGCCCGGGCGGGAACTATCCCGGCGACATCTTTGATGTTTGAGTTTATTTGCTGGAGGGGCACACCTCTTTCGTCCCGGGAATCCGAAGGTATTTCCGAGGCTCGAAAGCTAAACACGGTTCCTTTCCGACCAAAAACAAGAAATTCGTCCAGGCTCCGGGTATGGATAAACCGGTTCGGCGGAACCGGTAAATCTTCCATTTCTTTGTCGGCATGGTCCCGGCGCAGATAGTTGTTGGGATAAATTGATACGACAACAGGTTTGTTCTCCCGGAGGTCATCAGCTTCCAGCTGGAGTTCTTTATGTTCGATGGTGGTCCGGCGTTTATCACCGTATTTATCCCTTATAGTCCTGTACCATTCCTTGAGAACTTTACCCCGCTCATCTTCGGAATCCAGCAGGGTTTCGTAATATTCTATATCTTCCAGCAGTTGTTTTTTCTCTTTTTCAATCTCAATCTGTTCCAGACCGGTTAGGGAGCGAATTCGCCGGTCTAATACAGCTTCCGCCTGCTCCTCGCTCATATTAAACTCGTGCTGGAGGGCAATGGAGGCTTTTTTAGAGGTTTCAGATTGTTTGACTATTTCAATTACCCGGTCGATGTCCACCAGGGCTTTAATTAATCCCCGGACGATATGCAAACGCCGGGCAGCTTTTTCTTTACGTTTCCGAGTGTTTCTGATCAGGACTTCTTCTGCAAACTGGTTGTAACGATTTAACATTTCCCGCAGGGGCATAATCACCGGGACACCGTCGTTAAGAACCAGGAAGGACCAGCGCTGTTGTTTTTTTAACGAGGTCTTCTCATAGAGATTATTCAGGATCACCTCGGGATCTTTTTTTAACCGGCATTCGACAACAACCCGCAAACCCTGGCGGTCGGATTCATCCCGGACCGTTGAAATCCCCGGATCTTCGTCTGATTTAGCGAGCTCGACCATCTGATCGATCAGTCTTGATTTAGGGACGTTATACGGAAGCTCTTCGATCACAATAGCCCCCCGCTCGGGACTTAACTGTTCAATATGACAGCGGCCAGCAATCTGGATTCTGCCGCTCCCGGTTTCATACAGTTCCTCCAGTTCTTCTTTTTCAGCAAACAGCACGCCGCCGGTCGGGAAATCGGGGCCTTTTATTTCATCAAGCAGGGTTGAATAGTGGGCTTTCGGATGATCAATCAGGTGGATGGTGGCGTTTAAAATTTCTTCTAAATTATGAGGAGGGATGTCGGTGGACATTCCCACGGCAATTCCACTGGCCCCGTTCACAATAACATTAGGGAAGGGGACGGGGAGAACTTCTGGTTCAGTGGTGCTGCCGTCAAAATTATCCTGCCAGTCCACACCGCTGCCGGCCGGTTTCAGACGTTGAAAAAACTCTTCCGCCAGTTCTGTCAGCCGGGCTTCCGTGTAACGCATTGCCGCCGGGGGATCTCCGTCAATAGACCCAAAGTTCCCCTGGCCGTCGACAAGAGGATAACGGAGCGTAAAATCCTGGGCCATCCGGGCCAGGGCATCGTATACGGCCCGGTCCCCGTGGGGATGATATTTACCCAGGACTTCTCCCACGGTGCGCGCACTTTTTTTATGAGGTTTATCCGGCGTCAGCTTCTGCTGCCACATGCTGTAAAGAATCCGTCGCTGGACCGGTTTCAAACCATCCCGCACGTCGGGAATCGCCCGGTCGGTTATGACGCTCATTGCATATTCGGTATAGACATCCGGCAGATATTCATCCACTGTTTGTTTACGTATTCGTTGTGATTGGTCGGCCATATTCATTTGCCTCCGCTGTTGTTACAGTTAGAAAGTCAGAAAGTCAATATTTTGTTCCAGAAAAATTGATCAGACGTTAATTTTATCCCATATACCCCGGGCTTTTTCCCTGATCAGCTGTTTACGCGGGGATACTTTTCGGCCCATGCAGACACTGACCGATTTATCGGCTTTTTTAGCATCTTCAATATTAATATTTATTAATTTTCTCGTATCCCGGCGCATGCTTGTCTGCCACAGTTCGTCGGGATTCATTTCACCCAGACCTTTAAAACGGCGCACGTCTCCTTCCTCTAACTCCTCCGGCAGTTCATACAGGTATTGAATATCATCACCGGTTTTATAGTAATAAAGGGGAGGGTCGGCCATGTACAGCCGTCCTTCTTCTATAATCGGGGTCAGGTAACGGTAAAAAAGCGTCAGGAGCAGGCTCTGAATATGCAACCCGTCCACGTCTGGATCCGACATGCAGATTATTTTCCCGTAGCGTAGATCCCGGATATCAAAATCTTCGCCGATTCCGGTGCCCACGGCGGTGATAATCGAGCGAATCTCTTTGTTTTTCAGGAAAGTATTCGGACTGGATTTCTCAACATTTTTAATTTTACCTTTAAGGGGTAATACCGCCTGATACTGGCGGTCCCGGGCCTGCTTGGCGCTGCCCCCGGCCGAGTCACCCTCCACTATGAACAACTCGCTTTCCTCGACATCGCTGGCGACACAGTTGGCCAGTTTACTGGAAAGCGACATGCTTACGTCCTGGCTGGCATCCCGGGCCACGTCCCGGGCTCTCCGGGCGGCTTTTCGGGCTTTAGCGGCATCCCGGGCTTTGCTGACCAGGTCCTCGGTTTCGTTGGGATGCTGGGATAAGAAATTATAGAGAGCGTCGTAGGTGGAGCGGGAGACGGCGCTTCGGACCTCCGGGTTGCCCAGTTTGGCCTTGGTCTGGCCTTCAAACTGGGGTTCGGTGATTTTTACCGAGACAACTGCGACCAGCCCTTCCCGGAGATCGGTTCCCTCAAAATTATTTTTTTCTGCTTCGGAAACTTCTTTTACAGCCCGGGTCAGGGCTGTCCTGAACCCCTGCACATGAGTCCCCCCGGAAACTGTTTTGATGTTATTTGCATAACCGACAACTTTCTCCGTGTGCCCGTTAGGATCGTAGTTAAAACAGATTTCAAGCTGAATGTCGTCTTCTTCATCGATTAGAAAGAAGGGTTCTTCCCAGATCCGTTCCCGTTCTTCCAGCAGATGATCAAGATAATCGGGGAGTCCTTCCTCGGAATGGTAAGACTGCTGGAATGGTTCCTCCTCCCGCGTGTCCTCCAGTATAAAAGTGACTTCCGGAAGCAGATAGGAAAGTTCCCGCATCCTTTCGCTGATTTGAGTCCGGTCAATTCTAATGTCGGGGAAGATCTCCGGGTCCGGTTTGAAGGTAATTTTTGTCCCGGTTTTCCGGATGTTTTTTTCTTCAATTTTAACTTCGCTCTCCGGGACACCTTTTTTATAATTCTGGCGAGCGATTTTGTTGTCCCGGCGCACTTCCACTTCAAACTCTTCAGCAAGTGCATTTACAACCGAGGCCCCGACACCGTGCAATCCGCCGGAGGTTTTATAGGCCTGGTCATCAAATTTCCCCCCGGCGTGCAGCTGGGTCATCACGACCTCGATTGAGGAGACCCCCTCGTCTTCGTGTTCGTCGATGGGAATCCCCCGCCCGTCGTCGGCAACCGTAATTCGGTTGTTATCTTCAAGAGAAACATTAATTTCTTCCCCGTGGCCCATGCCCGCTTCGTCAACTGCGTTGTCTATTAGTTCCCAGACCAGGTGGTGAACTCCGTCGGGACCGGTGGTGCCAATATACATTGCCGGTCGTTTGCGAACGTGTTCGAGATCTTTTAGGACCTGGATATTTTTGCCGGTATATTCTTCGCTCAAAAAAATTCACTCCAAAATGAATTAAATATAAATGAATCTGTTCCCACATTCG
>CAZKRS010000010.1:0-19994 GCA_964555265.1 uncultured bacterium
TAGATGCAGACGGCCGCTTTTTCACCCTGGCAGGCAAGCCCCGCTGAAAAAGTTACCGCATGCTGTTCGGCAATCCCCACGTCGTAAAATCGGTCGGGGTGATTCTTCGCAAAGATGCTCGTCCCCGTCCCTTTTCTCATCGCTGCAGTTATTGCATATAAATCATCATGTTTCTCACCCAGCTCGGTAAGCGTCTGGCCGAGCCGGCTGGACCATTTCGCCGCCGGCCGGCGGTCCGGTTTGATCGGCGTCCCCGTCTCAATGTCAAACGGCGCCGTGGCGTGGCTGGCGTATATATCCTCTTCAGCCGGTTTATAACCGTGACCTTTCTCCGTCATTACATGAACAAACCGTGGTCCTTCATACTGTTTCACCCGCTCGAACTCCCGGACCATTTTATCGGTATCATGACCGTCAACCGGACCAAAATACTTGAAACCCAGCTCCTCAAACATAAGCCGGGGGATCACCAGGTTCTTAACACTTTTCTCGATTCGCCGGGCCATACCCAGCGCCTGCTTGCCAAACTGCGGGATGGCGTCCAGGATTCTTTCAATCTCATTTTTAACCTGCTCGTATGCAGGTAGATGAATCAACCGGTCAAAATATTCATTAATCGCCCCCACGTTCTCCGCTATCGCCATCCCGTTATCGTTTAAAACTACAATCAAATCGGACTCTTCTCCCCCGGCGTTGTTTAAACCTTCAAAAGCCATCCCCCCGGTCAGCGAACCGTCCCCGATAACGGCAACCACTTCATCCTTTTTCCCCTGGCGGTTAAGAGCCTCGGAGACGCCGGTGGCAGCCGAAATAGAGGTAGATGCATGGCCGGCATTGAAAATATCATGCTCGGATTCTGACCGCTTCAGAAAGCCGCTCAGGCCGCCCTTCTGCCTGATCGATTCCAGCTGTTTATTTCGCCCGGTAAGCATTTTATGGACATAACCCTGGTGGCCGACATCCCAGATAATTTTATCCCGGGGCGAATCAAACACGTAATGCAGAGCAACTGTCAGCTCCACCGCACCCAGGTTCGGTCCAAAATGACCGCCGCTGCGGGCAACCACTTCAATCAGCCGCTGTCGGCATTCTTCGGCCACTTCCGGTAAATTTTCTCTGTTAATATTTTTTAAATCCGCCGGGGATTTTATCTCATCTAAATAATCACTCATCTAAAATAACCTCCTGGGTTTTCCACTAACGGTCCCTTTCGGCAACCAGCCGGGCCAGTTCAATTAGCCGGTCGGGATTTGAAACCTCGGCCCGGAGTAAATCTTCTGCTTCATCAACCAGCCGGTTTAATTTTTCTTCCGCTTCTTTTTCTCCTATCAGCCGGGGATAGGTTGATTTTTTCGCCTCGGAATCAGAATTTACGTCTTTCCCTATTTTTTCAAAACTCCCCCGGACATCGAGTAGATCATCTTTAACCTGGAAAGCCAGTCCGATTTTCCGTCCGAACTCCTCCAGGGACTCAAGCAGTTTATCACCGGCGCCGCCGGCAATCCCACCCAGCTGCAGGCAGAGAGTAATTAGCGCTCCCGTTTTTTTGAGATGCAGCTGCTCGAGTTGTTCAGGTTTCAACTGCTCACCGGTGGAAGTCAAATCCTCCACCTGGCCCCCGATCAACCCCCGCCAGCCGGCTGCACGAGCTGTTTTTTGATAAATTTTTATTATCGCCGGAGCCGGCAGATTAAAATCTTCAACCCGCCCCAGGATCTCAAACGCCAGCGTCAGAAGCGAATCTCCACATAAAACCGCCATATCCTCCCCGAACTTCCGGTGGCAGGTGGGCTTGCCCCGCCGGTAATCATCATCATCCATAGCCGGCAGATCGTCATGTACAAGCGAATAAGCATGTATTAACTCAACTGCCGCCGAAAGTGCTTCAGAGGCCTCTATTCTTGCTTCAGGGGCCAGACGGGCCGCCTCCAGGACCAGAACACCCCTGAGCCTCTTGCCCCCGTTTAAGACACTGTAGCGCATCGCCTCGCCCAGGGGGGAAGCAACTTCCCCGGTCTCCGGCAACCAGGATTCAAGCGCTTCTTCAACCCGCTCTTTCTGGTCAATATAAAAACCGGGAAACTGAAACTCAGTCATCATCCGGCCCCCCGGAATCACCGGATACTGCCGGCGGGGCCTGGTTGTCCTCAATTTCTTCCACGAGTAGTTCGGCTTCTTCAAGCCTCCGCTCGCAAAATTCTATCAATTTTAACCCTTCCTGGTAACGATCCATTGCCTCTTCCAGCGCTAAATCTCCCCCCTCCAGCTCCGCTGTTACTTCTTTCAGGCGCTCCATGGCCCCCTGAAATTCATCGGGAATATCATACTCTTCACCGGAATCACTATTTTCAACGTTCATACCTTCATCCTCCTCTGTTTCGGAAAAATTTAGTTCCCCCTGGTCGTAATCCATCATTCATCCTCGCTCAGGAGAGCTTTTCGCTCCCCGTCGTGCCATTTTATTTTCACCCGGTCACCGGCTTTTACTCCGGTTCTGCTTGTAATAATTTTCTCTTCTTTTTCCACTAACGTAAATCCCCGTTTTAAAACATTCTCCGGATTTAAAGCTTCCAGCCGGTCCCGGTAACCGTCAATCTTAGACCGGGCTTTATCAACACAATTTTTGTAATGATGCTGAAATAACTCCCGGTAACGATCCACCTGCTCGACAAACGGTTTTAGCCACCCCCGGGGATCGGCATATATAGGTTTTTCCGCCCTGAACCTCACCTGTTCCCGAAGCCGGTCCAGCAGGTTCTGCATCCCGCTCTTCAACTGCCGGTTCAGCTCATCAAGCCGCCTTTCTATCTGCTGGAGGTCGGGCACAACCTCGCTCCCGGCAGCAGTGGGAGTCGGGGAACGATAATCGGCCACAAGATCTGATATTGTAACATCCACCTCATGGCCGACCGCACTGATTACCGGAACCGGGCAGTCAATAATTGCCCGGGCCACTTCTTCGGTATTAAAAGCCCAGAGATCCTCCGGACTTCCCCCGCCCCGGCCAGCTATCAAGCAATCAAGCTCTTCAAGCTCCGGGAGGCGCCGGATCGCCCGGACAATATCCGGGGCCGCTTCCCTCCCGTTAACCCGGCTGGGATACAGGACCAGGCGGACTACCGGGCAGCGGCGCCGTACCGCACGAACTATATCGGTAAATGCAGCCCCGTCACCGGAAGTTACCACTCCTATGGTCCCCGGGAAAGATGGTAGTTCTCTTTTTCTTTCCTCCCGTAAAAACCCTTCTTTTTCCAGCTTCTGTTTTAATTCTATAAATTCCTCCTCCAGCTTCCCACGACCTTCCGGACGTAAGGTTTCCACTATTAACTGGTAGGTTCCCCTCCCTTCGTAAACATCCAGCCGGCCCCCGGCAACCACGTTCATTCCTTCTTCGGGTTCAAAATCAAGCTTGCGGTTGGCCCGCCGGAACATGACCGCACTCAAGCGGGCATCGTCGCCGGCCAGGGTAATATACATGTGGCCCGACCCGCTATAATGGGTGAAGTTCGCTATTTCCCCCCGGACTTTCAA
Source organism: uncultured bacterium (assembly GCA_964555265.1). GTDB lineage: Bacteria > T1Sed10-126 > T1Sed10-126 > T1Sed10-126 > T1Sed10-126 > CAZKRS01. The sequence goes on from CAZKRS010000010.1 coordinate 3,532, forward strand.
GCGGGGAAATTCTTCTCTTATAAACTGTTTGATTTCGGCGGTAATTTCAGGAACCGAATAGACAGCTTCTCCCTCAGGTGGTCCCATCAATCTTTCCGGCCCGGGAGATGTAGGTGTTATACAGAAGTTCGGCAACCGTCAGCGGGCCAACTCCGCCCGGCACCGGTGTTATAAGTTTTACTTTTTGAACCACGGCTGAAAAATCAACATCCCCGACCAGCTCGCCCTCCTCCCGGTGAATTCCGGCGTCCAGGACCACGCTGTCTCGATTGAAATAATCGGCATCAAGCAGCCGGGGAACTCCGGCGGCCGCAACCACTACGTCGCCCTGGCGGGTATATTCAACAAGATCGTCGGTGAACTCATTCAAACACAGAACAGTGGCATCACGGTTCAAGAGCATCTGGGAAAGAGGACGCCCGACAAGTCTGCCCATCCCCACTAAAACACAAATCTGCCCCTCCAGTTTCACTTCATAACTATCAAGCAACCTGAGCATTCCACGGGGGGTTGGAGGGTAAAAAGTAGGCGATTCACCGGCAAGCAGCCGGCCAAAATTCACGGGGTTCAAACCATCAACATCCACCCGGGGACTGACGGTCTCCAGCAGCTGCTGCTCATTATAATTTTCCGGCAGCGGCAGTTGAACTATAATCCCGTCAACAGCTTCCTCTTCGTTTAATTCATTAATTTTCCGGGATACTTCCGCCTGGGGAGTGGAACCTGCGAACCGGTGAACATTTGCTTCTATTCCAACCCGCTCGGCACTCTTGGTTTTCTGGCGAATATAACTGAGGGAAGCCGCATTATCGCCAACCAAAATAACGTCAAGCCGGGGCGATATATTCTTTTTTTTGACTTTGGATTTGATATTTTCAAGCAGTTTCTCGGCGGTAGCCCGGCCATCAAGCAGTTTTTCGGAAAAATCCATTAAATTATCCGGCGTTTACTCCCGGGGTTTAACGGTAAACCTTATCGCCGTCCGCTCCTCCCCGTTAATCTCTACATCAACAAATGCAGGAACACTTACCAGGTCATAACCGTTGGATGCTACATAACCACGGGCAATTGCAATCGCTTTCGTTGCCTGGTTAACAGCTCCGGCACCTATACATTGCATTTGAACTTCCCCTTCCTCTTTAATAAAACCGGCTATAGCTCCAGCCACCGAGGTAGGACTTGAATCCGAAGAAACTCTAAGTAGTGAGGACAAGGATTATTTCCCCTTTCGTATTAAAAATTTATCTCCTGTAGCACCAGATAGTTCATCTAAAAGCAATAAATTAGTAGGTCCTCTGCGGCAGCGTCAAATTGACCCTTTCCAGCTCAACAACCTGCCGCTCATCCTCGTCCACAGTGATATTCAGTCCATTCACAATTCGGGGACCTTCCTTTTCTACTTTAAACCTTACAGGCCTCGCTGTCAAAAACCTTTTTTCTGCCAGCCCGCTTCGGACGCCAATCACCGAATCGCGGGGTCCCGTCATTCCCAGGTCGGTAATGTATGCCGTCCGACCCTTCAGCAGTTTTTCGTCGGCGGTCTGCACGTGAGTGTGAGTCCCGACCACCGCCGTAACCTTTCCGGCCAGGTGATTTCCCATAACCATTTTTTCACTGGTCGCTTCTGCATGAAAATCAACCAGAACCAGATCATGACTACTTGATTGTATGATGGAATCAGCCTTTCGAAAAGGACAATCTATGTCTTCCATATAAGTGCGTCCTTCAAGGCTTATGACCAGGATCTCAGCTCCTCCAACCCGGAAGACTTTATAACCCCGGCCCGGAGGGTCACCGGGATAATTGGCCGGTCTGAGAATCGGAAGCCGGTCCGGGTTATTTTCCAGGAATTTTACAAAATCATTTTTCTGCCAGATATGGTTGCCGCCGGTGATTACATCCACCCCGTAATCCAGTAATTTTCTGGCGGTGTCCACTGTCAGCCCGGCACCCCCGGCCGCATTTTCCCCGTTGGCCATCACAAAATCATAGCTGTCCCTGTTTTCTTCAAGAAAATCTCGGACCGCCGAACGGCCGGGACTGCTGACAATATCACCCAGGCATAACCATCTCATTTTTTATTTACACTTCCGTCCCGGAATTTACTATCCTTAATTTGTCTTCTCCCGCAGTTCCCTTTACAAATCAGAAGAACTTTCTGGTAACCTGATTTTTTGAGTCGCCCTGAGCCCGGAGGACTCTAAAACGACTCAAACCCTCAAAGAACGCCCGGGATGGCGTTCGAGAATGAGGGCGCCAGAGAGTGCTTCTGATAAATGATTATCTGGAACCGGAACCCCGAAAGAGCACACTTGATTCAACGGGCAAAATCTATAACCCGTTTTTCCCGGAGCAGGGAAACTTTGATCTGGTCGGGATAATCAATCTCTTCCTGGATCCGGTTGGCTATATCACGGGCTAAAAGTTCCGCCTGTTCATCTTCAACAAGCTCGTCTTCAACAATAACCCGCACTTCCCGGCCGGCCTGGATGGCAAAAGTTCTTTCCACCCCTTCAAAATCACCGGCCAGCTCTTCAAGTTTCTCAAGACGGTTAATGAAACTGCCAAATTTTTCTTTCCGGGCTCCCGGTTTTTCTCTTGATATCCGGCTGGCCACGTGAAGAATGATCCCTTCCACCGTTTTGAACGGTTTCTCCTCGTTATGAGCTGCAATAGCATAAATAACCGGATCCGGTTCGCCGTGTTTCTCCGCCAGCTGGGCGCCGGCGATTGCATAGGAAAGATCCGGTTCGTCACGGACGGTTTTGCCGATTGCATGAAGAATGCCGCAGCGCTTGGCCATCTCCACGTCCCCGCCCATTTCAGCGGCAATAACCCCGGCAATATTGGCAACCTGGATCGAATGTTCAAGCTGATTCTGACCGGCTTCCGTGATGTAATTAAGCCGGCCCATCCGGCGGACAAGCTCATCAGCCACCCCGGGAACTCCAACCTCGGCCAGGGCTTCCTCGCCCGCATCCCATACCGTCTCTTCCAGCTCCTGGCGGGTTTTTTCATGAACTTCTTCAATCCGGGCCGGCTGTATTCGACCGTCCAGGATTAATTTCTCCAGGGTACTGGCTGCTATTGCCCTCCGGATCGGGTTGAAACAGGAAATGGAAACCGCTTCCGGCGTGTCATCAACTATTAAATCAACACCGGTAACATCTTCAAACGTGCGGATATTCCGACCGTTCCTACCAATAATCCGGCCCTTCATATCGTCCGAAGGCAAATCAACCACGGTAACCGTGGATTCCGTCGTCTGCTCAACCGCACAACGCTGCAGTGCACGGGCTATTACCCGCCGGGCCTGCTCCTCGGCCTGGTCGCGGGCCTCGTTTTCTACTTTCTTAATATATCGGGCCGTATTTTCTCGGGCTTCTTCCTCCAGCGATTCCCGGAGCTGTTTGCGGGCTTCGCTCGCCGTTAACCCGGACACTCTTTCCAGCTCTTTTTCCGCTTCCCGAAGTTTATCATCAACCTTCTTCTCTCTTTCCTCCAGCCGCTGCCTTTTCTCCTTCAACTCATCTATCTCATCGTAAACCTGTTCCAGCCGGTCTTCCAGTTCTTCCTCCTTCTGCTGGAGCTCAAGTTCCCTTTCTTCCAGCAAATCCCGCTCCCTACCGAGTTCTTCTTCAATCTCCTGGCGCTTCTCCTCCGCCTTCTCTTTCCCCTCCCATACTGCTTCTTTCTTAAGATTTTCAGCCTCTCTTTGGGCCTCTTCCACAATACGCGCTGCCTCATCCTCGGCCCGGTCCTTTAACTTTTTCTCAATGTACATACGGGCCAGGAAACCAACTACGAAACTGATGACTCCCAGGCTGATTGCGGGTAGACCGTATTGAAAGGCAGGTTCAGTTAGTATTTCCAGGCTCACTGAATCGGCACCTCCAGCCGATCAGGTGAAACCGAAGCTTCAGGAAAAGCGGTCGGGGTTTATACGGAACACCTTTCCTGTAAAAAAACTGTTGTGAAGGAAAGTTTTAACTGGATAACATAATCGAAATGGTCAATAAAATTTCTGGTTCCCATTATTTACTCAGCTTTCGGTTTCACTTATGATCGAAAATTATTAATCTTTCAACATAATTCGGCAACTATAATTAAACAATCTACTTCCACTTTGATGTCTGTATCTTACTAATAACTCTCTTGACTGTCAATAAAATAGTTGCCGGCGGCCGGTTTTCTTGTTTTATTCTATTCCTGTATCTATCAGCAGTCGAGGGGGACGGCCAATCCCGGTCAGTCTCTTTTGGTAGTATTCTCTGCTGAGTCTGGCCGAGGTGACACCGAATTGTTCGCTTGCATGAACAAACCGGTCGTCACCAAGATATAATCCGACATGGTCGGGCATCGATCGGTCGGACGGATTGTCAAATCTGAAAAATAAAAAATCACCCGGTCGAATATTTTTTTCGTCGATCCTATCCACCCATATCCACATTTCACTTACCGTCCTGGGAATCTCTAACGGTGAAAAAATCCAGTACAAAAGTCCGCTGCAGTCGAAACCCTCCCCGGGGGACTGGCCCCCCCAGCGATAAGATATCCCCCGGACCGAGTCAATCTTTTCCACCACTTCTTCCATCGATAATTTCCCGGGGGCCTCTTCCGCTCCGAGTTTTAAACCAGTATCTGCTCTATCATTTTCTACCTTGAAATAAGGAATCTCCCGGTTGTTCAATTTTTCTTCAAGCTTCCCGACCTCGTCGGAAGCCAGCGCTGTGGTTCTTACCCGGATATATCCTTCCCGGCTTTTTTCAAATTCAGTTCCTATACCCCACTCTTCAATCAGCTCCGCCCGGCGGCTGGCATTGGCTTCATCGGCAAATGCACCTACCTGCAATATTGCCCCCGCCTCCAAATAAGAAGGCAGAAATATCAAAACTGCCACAAATACGATTATCTTTTTCATCTCACTAACCTCGTTATTCTTCCGGTCTATTTTCCAGGGCACAAAAATCTAACCCGCTTAATTGTCCACAATTCGACTGCTGTAAGTTCCATGAATCATTCGGACTAATTATTGTTCTACCTATGTTATAATTTCGACGTAGTTTATCAAAAAAATTATTAATAATTTGTGCTCTCCCAGGGTTCTGGTTACAAACCAGGGAAGAATAAATAAGGTCTCTGATGATCTCATTCTCGCAGCCCTCCGGGCTGCTCCGAGGTTTATATCCCGCATAACAGGAACCTCCTGTTCCTTACGGGTTATAAAATTCCGATAATCAGAAACCTCATTTATCTGTAAATGGATTACTGGGAGAATACAAATTAATTACAAAAACCGGTGAAAATTCTATGTCCTCGGTTCCTTTTCGCTACCTGGCCATTTCAAACCATAAAATCTGTCCCGAACCGCTTGCCGAACGGATAAATAAACTTTTTAAACTCGGGGTGCCCGCCATCCAGCTCCGGGACAAACAGGTCACCGACCGCCAGAAATACAGGTGGCTGGAACAAATACATCCAAACAAAAATAAACTGCTGATCAATAGCAGAGTCGATATCGCTCTTCTGTTCGGGGCAGACGGTGTGCACCGGGCGGCTTCGGCTATCAGTAATTACTATATAAAAAAGATAGGCGGCGAAGAGATGATAATCGGACTTTCCACACATACGGTCGAAGAAGTTAAAAACGCTATCTCTTTAAAACCGGATTACATCACTTTCGGTCCCCTCTGGCCCACGCCCAGCAAACCGGAGCTCACTCGGGCCGAATGTGCCGGAATTGAAAAACTTGAAAAAATCTGCGAGTTCTGCCCGGTCCCCGTATTTGCTCTCGGCGGCGTGAAAGTGGATAGAATAAGTGCCTGTCTTAAAGCCGGCGCTTACGGCGTGGCCGGAATTAGAAGCCTGTTCAGCCCCGGCAACCCCCGAAATAACTGGCAAAAAATAAAAAAAGAAATTAAACTACACAGCAGTTAAATAAACAGCCGGGTTCAAACACTACTTTTGAGGTTTTTCTGATGCAAACAAATATTTCTGAAGCACCCGCCAATACTCTTAAACAGATCAGCTCCACCCTCGCTCAGCCGGGCCTGCAGCGAAGCCTGTATTCCCTGCTGATGATTCTGGGGCTGATTATCCTCCAGCGGCTGGCAATCCGCTTCATCAACCGGCGGCTGGAAGATCCTAACCGGCGCCATATTTATCGGAAGATTGTCACCTACTGTCTTACCGGGTTCGGACTGGTCGCCCTGGCCTTTATCTGGGTCCATAACCTCGCTTTCCTGACCGCTCTTACCGGTTTTATCGCCGCCGGGCTGGCCATTGCCCTTAAAGATGTGATCATGGCTCTGCTTGGCTGGGTGAAAATTATCTGGACCCGGGTGCTGGCGGTCGGCGATCGGATAGAAATTAACGAAACCAGGGGGGACGTTATCGATATTAGCCCCCTCCATATCGTTATCCTTGAAATCGGCAACTGGATCGACGCCAACCAGAGTACCGGCCGGATTGTTTTTATTCCAAACGGTTTCCTTTTTACCGAATCTCTCTATAACTTCACCCACGGTTTCCCCTACCTGTGGGATGAACTTTCCCTGACGTTTACTTTTGAAAGTGACCTCGGGCAGGCCGAGGAGCTGATGAAAACACCGGTTGATGAGATCGGAATTAACTACAAACGGGCCCGGGAAGAGATCAGACATGCCGGCGAAAAATACGCAATAAGCTACAACCATCTCCAGCCTCGAACCTACCTGAAAATCGAGGACAGCGGCATAAAAATATCCCTGCGTTACTTGAGCCGCTGCCAGGGACGAAGAGAAACCAGGTCCCGGCTCTCAACAAAAATTATGGAACTGATAAATGAAAATCAGGAAGTCGAACTGGCCTACCCCACCTACAGAATCTACAAACTGGGCGAGAACCCATACTCCGAAAACCAATAACCAGCAACAAACAACCAGAAACAAGAAACCAGTAACCGTAGTTTATTCCACGGTTACCGATTTGGCCAGGTTACGGGGCTGGTCGACATCGCAGCCCCGGCGGACCGCCAGTTCATAAGCAAGTATCTGCATCGGGATCGCCGTCAGCAGAGGGGTTAGAACCTCCTCGGTGTCCGGGATGCTTAAGAAATAATCACACATCCCCTGCAGGGTCCCGTCCTCTTCCATCCCGACGCCAATTACCAGCCCGCCCCGGGCTTTGGCTTCCTCTATATTGCTGATCATCTTCTCGTAAACCCGGCTTTTCGGACTGATAACCACGATCGGTATCTCCTCGTCAATCAGAGCTATCGGCCCGTGTTTCATCTCCCCGGCCGGATAACCCTCGGCGTGGATGTAAGAGATCTCTTTAAGCTTCAGGGCTCCCTCCATAGCGGTAGGATAGTTCAAATGCCGGCCGAGAAATAAAAAATCTTCCTTTTTAAACTGGTCGGCCGCTATTTTTTCATAAGTCTCACTGTGACTGACAAGATTTTCAACTTTTTCCGGAATATCTTTTAAAGCTCCCAGCAGGTCTTTATGACCCTCTTTTAACCCTCGCACCTCACTTAAATAACAGGTGAGTAAAAACAGAACCACGAGCTGGGTGGTGAAAGATTTGGTGGAAGCCACCCCGATCTCCGGACCGGCGTGAGTATAGATAACCCCGTCTGCCTCCCGGGTCATCGTGCTCCCCAGGACGTTGCAGATAGCCAGGACATCTAAACCGTCAGTTTTTACCTTACGCAGCGCCGCCAGAGTATCGGCCGTCTCGCCGCTCTGGCTTACAACCACCAGCAATTCTTCCCCCGGGGTTGGATCCAGGTCCCGGTAGCGGTATTCCGAACCGATATCCACCTCCACCTCCAGGTCGGTCAGCTCCTCCAACCAGTAACGGGCAACCATGCAGGCGTGATAGGAAGTCCCGCAGGCAACCAGGATTATCTTCTTTATCTGTTGCAGTTTTTCATCGGAAATTTCCAGGGTCTCAAATTGTACTTCCCCCCCGTCGCCGATCCTTCCCTGCATCGACTGCCGAAGAACCTGGGGCTGTTCGGCGATCTCCTTGCGCATAAAATGTTTGTAACCCGATTTTTGCGCTTCTACCGCTCCCCAGGAGATCTCGTTGACAGATTTTTTTCTTTCCTCCCCGGACATTGTCTGAACTACTATCTCATCGGAGTCGATAGCTGCAATTTCATCCTCATCCAGGAAGATAACATCCCGGGTAAAATCAAGCAGAGCCGGCAAATCCGAGGCGGCATAGTTTCCGTCCGCCCCGCAGCCAATAATAAGAGGACTACCCGAGCGGGCGGCAACCAGCCGGCCCGGTTCATCCCGGTGCATGGCCACCACAGCGTAGGAACCCTCCACTTCCTGCAGACACCCGCGCATGGTCTCCAGAAGATCACCGTCGTATCTTTCCGCCAGCATATGTGCCAGGACTTCAGTATCGGTCTCGGAGGTAAACTCAATCTCCGACGGCAGTTTTTCCCGCAGTTCGTTATGATTCTCCAGGATACCGTTGTGGACAACCATTACCTCCCGGTCACTGTCGTAATGAGGATGGGCGTTCGCCCGGGAAGGAGGACCGTGAGTAGCCCAGCGGGTATGACCTATCCCCGCCGTTCCCTGGGGATCAAGATCTTCCAGTTTTTTCTCCAGGTCAGCTATTTTTCCTTGCTCTTTTTCCATGAAAAACGATCCGTTTGATTCTACAGCCACTCCCGCCGAGTCATAACCCCGGTATTCAAGCCGGTGCAGTGCTTCCAGCAGCACCGGCAGCGCCCGGGCTTCTCCTGTATACCCGGCTATTCCACACATTTTAAACTTCAACCTCCCTGATTAAATTTTTCATTTTCCTGACGGCGGCACCGAACCCTTCAATTACTGCCCTGCTTACTATTGCATGACCTATATTCAATTCTTCAATTTCTTCAATGCTCGCCACCGGTCCGACGTTATGATAGTTAAGACCGTGGCCGGCATAAACCTCCAGGTTTAGTTCGGCAGCTTCACCGCCGGCTTTCCGGAGTCTGCTGACCGCCCGGCGGCGACTTTCACTAAGCGGCCGGGTTTCGGCATAATCACCTGTATGCAGCTCAACTCCGGCGGCTCCCGTCTCAACAGCAGCTTCAAGCTGCTTGATATCGGGATCAACAAACAGGGAAACTATAATCCCCGCCTGTTTCAGTCTTTCTACCGTCCGGCTTATTTTTTCAACTCCCCCGGCAACGTCCAGTCCGCCCTCGGTGGTTACTTCCTCCCGGTTTTCCGGCACCAGTGTAACTTTAAGTGGTTTAATCTCCAGTGCTTTTTCAACCATCTCATCAGCCACGGCCATCTCCAGGTTGATCCCCGTCTTGACAGTCCTGGCCAGGACCTCCAGGTCCCGTTTTTGGATATGCCGGCGGTCCAACCGCAAGTGGACCGTTATCAAATCCGCCCCGTTATTTTCAGCAATCAAAGCCGCCTCCACGGGGTCGGGAATATCTATCCCCCGGGCCTCCCGGATTGTCGCCACATGATCAACATTCACACCTAATTCAATCACTTCCACAACGCCTCCTGGAATTCATTGTTTTTCAATCTCTTCCACCATAACTTTGCCTATTTCGCCGGCTAATTTTTCCAGCCGGTTTTGATTTTTCCCTTCCAGCATTACCCGGGCCAGCGGTTCGGTTCCCGAGTAACGAACAAGAACCCGCCCCTCCTGGCCCAGCTCCTCCTCCACGGTATCAATTTTTTTAACGGTCCCCTCCAGGCTCCCCAGCGGCGGTTTGCTGTCCACCTCAAAATTTTGCAGAACCTGGGGATACTCGCTGACCTGCTGGTTCCATTCGGCAAGCGATTTTTCTCCCTCTTTGAGAACTTTCAAGACCGAGACAAGCGTGTGCAACCCATCGCCGGTGGACAGGTGGGAACGGTCAATAATATGACCGGATTGCTCGCCGCCCAGAATCCAGTTTCGTTCAACCAGTTTCTGGTATACTTTCCTGTCGCCAACCCCTACAACTTCATAATCAATCCCCGCCTCCTCCAGCGCCCGGCGCAAGCCAAGATTGCTCATCACCGTTATAACTATTCCGCCTTCCAGTTTATTTTTTTCCTTTAGATAACAGCCGAGCATATAAAGCAACCGATCGCCGTTCACTGTTTCGCCCTCTTCGTCAACCGCCATCAGCCGGTCCCCGTCGCCGTCGAGAGCAAAAGCTACCCCGGCGCCTGTTTTGGCCTTTTTTTCTTTCAGGACTTCAACATGCAAACTACCTGCCTGGCGGTTGATATTAACTCCGTCGGGATCATTATTAATAAAACTAACATCTTCACATATTTTTTCTAAAACCGCCGGAGCCAGCTGCGAGCTGCCTCCGTTCGCGCAATCCACCAGGACCGGACTGTCAAAAACCCCGCCAAACTTGCCGGTCAGTTTATCAATGTAGGGCCGGAAACTATCCTCATCCGGGGTTGAAACTCCGATCTTATCCCGGTAGGCCGGCTGGATGGCTGTTTCTATCAGTTCTTCAACCCGGGCTTCCTGCTCATCGGTGAATTTCTCTCCAGTATTCTGAAACGGTTTTATCCCATTATCGTAATAAGGATTATGAGAGGCAGAAATCATTACTCCACCGGCGGTATCTCGACGGGCCACCGCCGCGGCCAGGGCCGGCGTCGAGGTAAGTCCTATTTTTGTAACCTCCTGGCCGACCGACTGGAGAGCTCCGCTGAGCAAATTTTGAATATAATCGGCACTCAACCGGCCGTCATGCCCCAGTATCACCTGCTGATTATATTCCTTCTCTTTCCAGAAATATCCCAGGGCCTGGCCTATTCTCAATATTAACTCCGGCTTTAACGGGTGGCGGTTAACCTCCCCTCTAATTCCGTCGGTCCCAAACAGATCTCCCATCTAATCCACGGCCCTTTCAATTCTGACCGTTTTTTCCTGCCGGGACTCTTCGGTCACCCTGAGGTCCTCGGGGACAATCAGGTTAACCCTTTCCAGGCGGGGTTCTTCCGGAAACTCGGAAACCGTAACGGTGGCTTGAATTTCGCCACTATCAACAGCGTCAACTTTAGCGGCCGAACCTACAATTCCAACATCGACAGTCGAAGGTTCCATACGAATATTAGCCAGTTCATCCTCCGTCAGTCCGGTCAGCTCAACCGGTACATTCTCTATGATTCGTTCCACTTGATCCTCGTAAACCTTAATCTCCACGGAAAATAAATTCTGGGCGGGATATTCAAGTTGAACTTCAGGGGGTAGAACCACTTCCGCCGTGGTCTGCCGGGTGGATTCTTCCGGTTCGGGAAATCTCACCCCGTCAAGTTCTAATTCGGTAATTCTTCCGACATGTTGCCGGGGACCGCTAATCAGGGCCGTATCCGGGACTACTTCCACTTCGTAATTATACCCCTCTCTGGGTTCCCCAACCAACCCGGGCCGCACCTCAACTTCACTGCTGATCCGTTCCACCAAATCCACCCTGATGCTCCGGGGTTCTATTTCCACTACTTCCGTCCGATCCGGATTACGAACGTGCCAGGGTAAAATCTGGATTCTCTCTGTCCCGGCAGCCAGACCGCTCAAGTTCATATCAACCGCCAGCTCTTCCGCTTCTAATCTGTTTACAACCGTCTGGGGCCCCCGCAGGGTCACACTGACCGTGCGCTGCGTATCCTCGCCAATAACATGTTCAGACGGCATCTCATAAAAATTAATTTCAACGTCAAACCGGCGCTCAGTGGCTTGCTGGACCATAACCCAGGCCCACAGCCCTCCCGCAAAAAGTAGACAAACTACTTTCGCGGGCCAGTTTTTTAAAATTATCGCCCTGAGAAATGATATTATCTTCATGAGTTTAAATAGGTGTAAATGTAATCTTCAAGCTCATCTATATCAATCTCATGGTGGATGTTCTGCCGGTGAACCACGGTTATCGCTCCGGTCTCTTCGGATATGGAAATTATGATTGCATCACTTTCTTCCCCCAGCCCGACCGCCGCCCGGTGACGGGTCCCGAATGAAGACGGCAAATCAGTTCGATCAGAAAGCGGAAAAATACAGCCGGCGGCGGCAACCAGGTTATCCTGGATTACCACGGCTCCATCGTGCAGGGGACCTTTCGACATGAATATACTGGTCAAAAGTTCGGTGGTGACCATGCTCTTTAACTCCGTCCCTGTCTTGATATAGTTTTTTAACCCGACCTCCTTCTCGAGCGCTACCAGTGCCCCTACTTCCCGCTTGGATAATTTTCCGCAACTTTTTACAATCCGGTCGATTACCTGCTCGCTTTCTAACTCCCCAAACATCGTCCAGAAACGGTGCTGACCAATATTTGCCAGCCCCGATCTTATCTCCGGCTGGAAGACCACTATCAGAAATATTAGTCCCACGTCAAAAAATTTGCTGAACAATAGATCCAGGGCCCGAAATTCAAACCAGTCGGCAATCCCCATGAAAACAACAAACAGTCCCACCCCGATCAAAAGCTGGAGCGCACGGGTCCCCTTGATCGACAGGTAAATACCATAAAATATTAAAAACGTAATCACAATATCTAAAAAATTGATCAAGGTTAAATACTCAAGCATGGTTTACTCCCGTACCCATTTGTCTTTTTTATCCATCTCAATCTGCTGCCGGTAAACATACTGGATAATATCATTTCTCGCTTCTATAGATATACCGCTAAACTCTATCCCCAGGAAATATTTCTTAGAAACATCGTCCTGGTCCCGGCGGATAACTTTACCGGGGACAAAACTAAGTTCCTTATCAATTAACGGCAGCTTGAATTTCAGGTGAACCTTCTGAGCCCGGGGAACCGGGATTGCTGTCTTAAATTTCACACCGCCACCGCTAATATCAACAATCCTGCCGTTAACCCGCCGGGGAAGTTCGTCCCTCTTCAGCCCCCCGGCAAGATCAAGCCGGGCCGGAAATTCACAGGGGACCCTTAAATAATCCCGCATCTGGATCCTTCTGACCCGCTCCGGATTTTTTATTATTAAACAGGGGACCGGCCGGTTGTCATCACGACCAATAATTTTTTCATCAAATTCATACCGGGCTGAAAGTTTTTTATAACTCACTGTCACCGGCTGCTCAGGCTCCAGGGGAAGATACAATTCATCCACCCGGGGAACCGCAAAGATTATCTCATCCTCGCCGGGTTGTTCAACAAAAGTTATATAATTACCCTCCAGGCGCCCTTCGGTTATAATAATTTCAACCTTCTGCCTGTATTCAAAATCCGCCGGCTCCAGGGTTACCTTGGACATTATTCCGGGCACCGCCGATAATATATTTTCCCGGTCGCCTCTGTCAATTTAACCACTCTCGAACTTTCTTCAGGTCATAATGCTGCCGGACGTCGTGAACGCGAAGAATATCCACACCGGCCTCTATAAGCCAGCCCGATGTCGCAAGAGTCCCCGCCAGCCGGCTCTCTTTTTCCCGGTCCAGCAAATCTCCCAGGTAAGACTTCCGGCTGTGGCCGGCAAGCACCGGCGCCCCAAATCTGCTAAACCTGTTTATTTCACTTAAAATTTTCCGGTTGTGCTCAAGCTTTTTCCCGAACCCGATTCCCGGGTCTAAAATTATCTGTTCAAACCCCACCCCCGCTTTAACAGCCGCTTCAATCCGCTCTTCAAAAAAAGAAAGTATATCATCAACCACACTTTCATAGGCCGGGTTCTGCTGCATAGTTTGGGGGCTCCCCTGCATATGCATGAGAACCACCGGAGCTTTCGTTTCGGCAACCACCGAAATCATCTCTGCTTCCCGGCCCAGCGCCCAGACATCGTTTATCCAGTCGGCACCGGCCTCAAGAGCCGTTCGGGCCACCTCCGCCCGGGAGGTATCAACCGAAATTGGCTGGTCGATTCCTTCCCCCCGAATGGCTTCTATAACCGGTATAACCCGGTTTTTTTCCTCCTTTACTTCCACCGGACTGGCCCCGGGCCGCGTTGACTCTCCTCCAATATCCAGGATATCCGCGCCCGCTTTCACCAGGCTGCGGGCCCGCTCGATCGCCTGGCGTGGCCGGTTGTATTCCCCGCCGTCATAAAATGAATCGGGCGTTATATTCATTATCCCCATCAGCAAGGGCAGCTCAGCCGACTGGATATTTTTGAGCCTCAAATCCACTTTTATTCCTCCAGCCGGTCCAGCGCTTCCCGGGTGGGACGAAAAATATAAGGACAGTCACGAAAATGTTCCCGGTAATCAAGTCCGTAGCCAACCAGGAATTCCTCATTCGTCTCAAAACCGTAGTAATCCACTTCCACGTCTTTTTGCCGGTCACTTAATTTATTCAACAGAGCACATATTTTTAACGATTCGGGGTTCCGGGTCATCAGGGTCTCTTTTAAATTATAATAGGTCAGCCCGGTGTCCACTATATCTTCAATGATTAGAACATACTCCCCCTGGATGTTTTTCTTGGCATCTTTGACAATCCTCACCACTCCGCTGCTGTCCTTGCGGTCCCCGTAGGAGGATACCAGCATAAAATCAACTTCCAGCGGAACTTCTATCTGCCGGATTAAATCAGCCATAAACACAAACGCTCCCCTTAATATCCCGATCACCAGTAGATCCTTCCCCTGGTAATCCTTGCTGATCTGCCGGCCAAGTTCTTCCACACGGTTACTGATCGTCTCCGCCGAAAATATCCTCTCGTCTTTAATTCGTTCAAGACTCCGGCTTCCCATCATTTTTCCTCCTTCATCTGGTTGACGCAGGGACTGAAACAGAGGTAACTAACCCTGGTTTTGTCAGCAGTTCTCCCCGCTGTGGTTTTATCCAGCCCCGGCACTCCGACTATCTCACCCTCCCGCTCAAAAAGGGGCCAGAAGTCCCGGGCCCGGAAGGGCACCCGGCCCGACTGGAACAGTTCTTTTATTTTTAACTCCTTCCCCTCCTTCTCAATCCGGTCGCCGGGACGGTAAGTTCTTACCACCGCATTTTTTATTAAGTTGTAGTGTAAATAAGATTCCACAATTAAGCCAGAATTTTGGGGGCCGTTTTCTCTATCTCCCAGGAAAATTTTGTCTTTTCCCCGCCAGCTTATCTCACCCGGTATCTGTTCAACCTCTACTTCGCGCTCAAACTCTTCTTCAGCCGGCCTGTAAATTACTCCCCGTTCATACTCGATAACTCCCTCCAGCTCCCCCGGCAGATCAATTTTTTTCCCCGAGTCACCACGCCGGAAAAACTCATCCAGCAGCCTGTAATTTTTCTCGCTAAACCCCCGCCCGGAGGCAACCTGCCGGGAAAGATAATGCAATAACCTGAGCCGGGCAGCCTCTTTTTGCCGCCCGTATTCTGAAATTTCAAACTGCACCTCATCCGGCCAGAGATAGAAACTAAAATTGTCCCGGAGGTATTGTTCCCAGAATTCATTTTCCCGGCGAGCACGGCGGCTTAAACCAAAAATAGCTTCCTCCGGGGCCGGCTGGACCTCTTTCCAGGCGGGCAGGACCCGGCGGCGAAGCATGTTGCGGGCAATATTTAGCTCGCTGTTGGTGGGATCCTCAACTACCGGCAGCCGCTCCCGGGCCGCCTTCTTCTCAAGTTTATCTCTGGATACCGAAAGCAGCGGGCGAAGCAGCCGGCTTCCCCGGCGAGTGGTGGTTACTTCTTCCATCCCCTGCAAACCAAACAACCCACTCCCCCGCCCTATATTCAAAAGAACCGTCTCAACCTGGTCGTCTCGGTGATGGGCCAGCAATAACCCGTCCAGGTCCATACTCCTGTATACCCCTTCAAACCAGCGGTAGCGGGCCCGACGGGCTTCGGCCTCCATTCCCCGACGGGTGGATTTAAGTCTCTGGGAATTTAATAAGGCTCCCCCGATAAACGGTATCTCTCGTTCTTCACAGTATTTACAAACAGTCCGGCTGGCTTCTTCGGCCCGGGACTGCAGGCGATGGTTGAAATGAAGAACATAAAACTCAATCTCCACCCCGGCCCGGATCTGTTCTACCAGCCGGAGCATAACCATGGAATCCGTTCCCCCGGAAACTGCAAGCCCTATCTTCGATTTTTTCTTGGTGGAATAATTATCTTCAAGGAAAGTTTTCAGCCGTTCTTTCAAATTCATCGGCCAACACATCAAAATTTAAGTTTAAGGTGAGTGGTTTAGTAGCGGCGCGGGGATTCGAACCCCGGACAACTCGGATATGAGCCGAGTGCTCTAAACCGCTGAGCTACGCCGCTATCTGATCGGGCCATGTCCGAAAAATTGTGTAAAAAAATAATGTTTTATACTTGATCGGACCCGATAACCCGGTATCAAATAATAAAATAAGTAGCGGGGCTGGGATTCGAACCCAGGACCTTCGGGTTATGAGCCCGACGAGCTACCAGACTGCTCTACCCCGCGGTGACTTTTCAGTTATATATACTATTACTAACCCCCCGAAATGTCAAGATATTTTATAAAATTTGTCTTCTCCCGCGGTTCCCTTTACAAATCAGAAGGACTTTCTGGTAACCGGATTTTT
>CAZKRS010000011.1:0-19602 GCA_964555265.1 uncultured bacterium
GCATATTATCCCCGGGTAAAGTTTCATAATTCATTTTCAAGGTAAGGTTGGGAATAATAGCTGTCAGATCAGCATTCCCACAGCGCTCCCCAAACCCATTCATAGTCCCGTGAACGTGAACCACGCCCCGATGAACTGCTTCTATCGTATTACCAACCGCACATCCAGAATCGTTGTGAGCGTGGATGCCGAGAGGAGCATCAATTTTTTCGGCGGTTTCCGAAACTATTTTCCCGACCTGAAACGGCAGCATACCGCCGTTTGTTTCGCACAGACAGATACAATCAGCGCCTGCGGCCGCGGCCGCTTTTATCGATTTTATAGCGTATTCCGGATCATCCTGGTAACCGTCAAAATAATGTTCGGCATCAAAAATAACCTCCCGGCCTTCCGATTTTATATATTCAACCGAAGAGGAAATCATTTCCAGATTTTCCTCCGGCTTGACCTTAAGAGCCTCTTTCACATGAAGTTTCCAGCTTTTACCGAAAATCGCAACCGCCGGTGTTTCAGACTCCAGCAATGCATTCAGGTTAGGATCTTCATCCGGAGCATTGTCTCGATGGCGGGTGCTACCAAAAGAAGCAAGACTGGCCCGTTCAAGTTCAACATCTTTCATCCGCTCGAAAAACTCCATATCCTTGGGATTACTTCCCGGCCAGCCACCCTCGATATAATCTACTCCCAGCTCATCGAGTTCCCGGGTTATCCGGAGCTTATCTTCCAGGGAAAAAGAAACATTTTCCGCCTGGGAGCCGTCCCTCAGGGTTGTATCATAGACATCTATTTTCAATTTAATCCCTCCATAAATTCAAATGAAAGCTGACAACTTACAGTTCAAAAGTGTTGTGAAGCAGCTGGACCGCCTTATCAGTATCTTCTTCCGCAACGATAACAGAAATCTTAATTTCCGAAGTTGAAATCATTTCGATATTAATTTCTGCGCTTCCCAGGGCACCAAAAAGTTTCCGGGCCACCCCCGGATGGTTGCGCATACCGGTTCCCACCACGGAAACCTTGGCAATACTATCGTCGGTGTTAATACCTCCGCCCCCCAGCTCTTCAACGGCCTCTTCAACGGCCTCAAGTGCTTCGTCAAAATCCATTTTGCTTACCGTAAACGAGATATCATTTGCCCCTTCGCTGTGGGTGGCGCTGCTCTGGACAATCATATCGACATTAATATTCAGATCGGCAAGTTTGCCAAAAATTCTGGCAGCCACACCCGGTTGATCGGGAACATCAGCTACCGTTATTCTTGTCTGATCAACATCTGCAGTAACCCCTCTAACTTCAACTTCTTCCATGGTTTCATCACTTCCCTGAATTATAGTTCCCTTTTTCTCTGTTAAACTAGATCTAACGTGCAGTTTAACCTCATATTTCCAGGCGAACTCCACCGCCCGGACCTGGAGGACTTCGGCCCCCAGGCTGGCCATTTCCAGCATTTCTTCGTAGTTAAGAACCTCGATTTTATGAGCGTCTTCTGTGCGGCGGGGATCAGCCGTAAAAACCCCGTCAACATCGGTATAAATTTCACAACCATCCGCTTCCAATGCAGCAGCCAGGGCGACGGCGGTGGTATCCGAACCGCCCCGGCCAAGCGTGGTAATATCCATATCCTCGGTCATTCCCTGGAAGCCGGCGGCAACCACTATCCGATCGTTATTAAGTTCCTCCCAGATTCTTTCACCGTCTATGTGAAGAATGCGCGCCTTAGTATGGGCGAAATCAGTTCTAATCCCCATCTGGGGAGCGGTCAAGGCAATAGCCTCGGCCCCAAGACCCTCGATAGCCATTGCCAGCAAAGCGCTGGAGACCATCTCGCCGGTTGCCATCAAAAGATCCATTTCCCGGCGGGGATGGACACTGGAAACCTGTCGGGAGAGCTCAATAAGTTCGTCAGTCGTATCCCCAAGAGCAGAAACTACCGCCAGGACCTGGTTACCCTCCCGGGCGGTTTTAACAATCCGCCGGGCGACATTTTTTATTTTATCAACATTGGCGACCGAACTACCGCCGTATTTCTGAACATAAAACGCCACTAAGAACTCCTCCAGATTTTTACTTCGTTAAAACATTTATATAAAAATGTGCAGAATTTACAAGACATGGTATAAAAATTACATTTTATACTCAATCGAACGGGTGATCATCTTTTCTGTACCAGCCGGCAAGTTTTTCCCAGCCCTGTTCAACCAGGGGAGCGTCAGCCGCAACAGTTTCGGTAAATTCATAATTATCATCGGCGTAATTATCATCCACTATCAAAAACGGGACAGGACTTTTTACATGGGTCCGTTTTTGAACCGGCGTATAATGGTCGGGCCCCAGGGCCAGCCTGAATTCTCCCCGGCAGGCGGGGCCGGCCAGTTGTCCCATCACCTCTTTGTCCCATTTTTCAATCATTTTTACTTTCATCGGGGCGTCTCCTTCATGCCCCGCCTCATCGGGGGCCTCCACGTGCAGAAACACGAGCCGGTTATCATCCAGGACCTGAAGGGCCCGGCGGGCCTTGCCATTCATATTGGTATCGTAATCACCGGTTGTTCCCTCAACCTCTTCTCTCTTCATCCCCACTGCAATCCCAAGACCGTTTATCAGATCGACCCCGGCGATAACATTCCCCGCGAGTCCATAAACATCTTTTATAGAGGGGACCCGGCGCATTTCCCCGCCGCCCCAGGGCCAGATCATGTTAGCGGGATTTTCCCCTGCTTCTAACCGTTTTTCATTGACCGGATGGCCGGCAAGTATCTGTTTTGACTCCAGCATTAAATTTTTTAATTTTTCACCACCGGGGCCCGACGGCCATAACTTGTTCAGCCGTCCCCCCATCTCATCGTGAGGCGGATGGCAGGACAAATTTTTAAACTCCCTGCTTACAAGCAGTCCCCGGTAGCGAATACCGGAGTGGAAACGTACATTTTTACCACCCAGTTTATTTTCCAGAGTTTCAAATAATTCTTCTGCCTCTGGGGTTGATAGATTACCTGCTGAATAATCGACAAGATATTCCGGGTCGGTAGTAACCAGGTTACAGCGAAAAGCAAACTCGCCATCCCGGAGATCAACACCAAGATTTAACGCTTCCAGGGCTCCACGGCCCAGGTAATATTTTCGGGGATCAAATCCCAGCAGGGCCATGTTGGCTATTCCGGAATCAGCCGGAGATTCCGGCGGAACATTCTGTAGCCGGTAAAGCCTCCCTTTTTCAGTCACACGGTCCAGGTTAGGAGTCTCAGCCTTCTCCAGCGGCGTTTTACCGCCCAGAGATTCCTGAGGCCAATCAGCCATACCATCGGGGACCACCAGCAAAGTGGGCGGACGTATCACTCGCCCTCAAATCCTTCTTCTATCCGAATAACCTCCGGACGGGAGCCAATAACATTTAATTCGGTAATTTCTTCCACTGCTGCCTGCATAGCTCCTTCCCGGGCCTTATGAGTGGTTAAAATAACCGGTACTTCTTCGTCTTCTTCCCCGGAGCGCCCGTGCTGAATCACAGTTTCAATACTGATTTCCCAGTGGCCCAGGATACGGGTAACCCGGGCCAGGACTCCCGGCTTGTCCACAGCACTCAGACGGATATAATAGCGGGTTTTTACCTCTTCCACTGCGACGGGGGCCAGGGGAGTATCAGAAAAATAAACGGGGGCCTCAACCTCTTTACGGCCGGCGGCCAGGTCAATAACATCGGCCAGCACGGCGCTGGAGGTGGCCGGTCCTCCGGCTCCTTTCCCATACAGCATTGAAGAGCCGACCGGCTCTCCCTGGAGATAAACGGCATTATACTCGTTGCATACAGCCGCCAGGGCTGAGTTACGTGGAATCATGGTCGGGTGGACCCGGATATCCAGGCCGCCGTTAACTTTTTTAGCAATCCCCAGCAATTTTATCCGGTAACCAAGCCGCCGGGCGTCCTCTATAATCTCGGGACTAATCCCGGTTATTCCCTCGCAGTAAATATTTTCGAGCGGGACCCGGCCGCCGAATGCCAGAGCGGCAATGATCGCCAGTTTGTGGGCACTGTCGTCTCCTTCAATATCGTAAGACGGGTCGGCTTCGGCGTATCCCCTATCTTTAGCAAGTTTCAGTGCTTCGGAAAACTTTTGATTATCACTTTCCATCCGGCTGAGAACATAATTTGCAGTTCCGTTAATGATACCATAAATCTCGGTTAATTCGGCGCTTACGAACGACTCCCTAATAGTCCTGACGACGGGGATACTCCCGCCGACACTGGCCTCAAACCGGATTCGTCCTCCATTGTTCCGGGCAACTTCAAATATTTGTTCCCCATTTTTGGCCAGCAGTTCCTTGTTGGCGGTCACGACGTCCAGGCCTGATTTTAGAGCTTTTTCAATTGCCTGCCGGGCCACACCGACGCCCCCAATCAGCTCCACGAAAACATCCGGGTTTTCATTGTCCAGCAGTTCGAGGACATCATCGTAGCGATCCACTTTTTTGAGTTTACCGTCATCAAAACGGGGCGGCGGGTCGGGGTCGGCCACCGCGGTAAGATTCAGTTGAACCCCGGATCTACCGGCAAGCCCCCCGGCATTCTTCAGCAGACATTCCACCACTTCACCGCCGACCGTTCCAAGACCGGCAACAGCAACCTGTTTAATATTATCCATTAAAATTTCCCCCCGGTGTTTTAAAAATCAAAATGAGTAAGACGAACAAATCTCTGGTATCGTTCATCAAGGTCCCATTCCTCAAGTTCAAGAAGTCCCCGGAGACCGAAATGTTCAACAGCAAATGAAGCAATAATATTACCATGAACCAGCGCTTCTTTCAGGGCCTGGAAATCGTTCTGGTCGGTCCGGGCCAGGTAACCCATGAAGCCGCCGCCGAAGCTATCGCCGGCACCGGTAGGATCTTTAACCAGGCCAACCGGAAACCCGGGAAGGACAAACTGCCAGTCCCGACCGACCATAAACACGCCGTGTTCACCTTTTTTAATGATAACCACGGAAGGGCCGCGATTCTGAAGTTCCCGGGCGGCGTGGATAAGATTATCCTGACCGGTCAGCAGCCGGGCCTCGCTGTCGTTCAGGAAGAAAAAATCAACCTTCTCCAAAACTTTGGCCAGGGCATCTGGTTTTCCTTCAATCCAGAAGTTCATCGTATCGCAGGCCACTACCCGGGGACTGTTGATCTGCTCCAGAACGGAAAGCTGAATTTCGGGATCAATATTACCCAAAAACAGATAAGGAGTATCCCGGTAAATCTCGGGCAGCTCAGGGTCGAACTCCGCAAACACGTTCAGCTGGGTATCATCGGTGCGGGCCTCCAGGTCGCTTTCGTAATGTCCTTTCCAGCGGAAAGTTTTTTCGTCTTCTTTAATTTTCAGTCCCTCCAGGTCAATACCCCGGTTATCCATCCGACTCAGAAGCCGGCTGTCAAAATCATCTCCAACGACACCCACGAGGTTAACTTTTGAAAACTCGCTGGCGGCCAGACTGAAATAAGTTGCCGCTCCTCCCGGTTCATCCTCCACCTCACCGTGGGGGGTTTTTATTGAATCATAAGCAAGTGAGCCAACTACCAGAACTTCTGACATCGTTACTAACTCCTTTTATCATAATTTAAAATTAAATCACAAATAAATTTTACACTATTCTGCTCCGGTTAAAACACAATTTTCTCCGGGGTAATACACCCGGGTAATCACAGAGAAACTATGACAGGTCAGGCGGGGGTAAAAATATAGTTCACAATTTTGATAAAAACCGGTTCAGCAAAAAAACAGGCACTCCGGTAAAATTTACTCCCGTTCCACCTGGCTGATCCAGTAATCGTCAAGTTCACCATCTTCTACCATCTGATCGGCATACTGCCGGGCATCGCGGCGGGTCGGAAACTCGCCCACACGGACCCGATACCAGGTGTTATCGTTTATCATTGCTTCTCTGACTTGCACGGAATGCCCCCGGGCTCTGTATTCCTCCGCAGCTCTCCGGGCGTTTTCTTGCTGTTGCGAAGAAGCGGCCTGGATGGTGTAAAACAACTCAAGCTCGTCGGGGTCTTCAGCCGGTTCTTCTTCTATTTCAGGTTCCTCAGCAACCTCAGGCTCTTCTGCGGGATCTTCAGGTGTATCCGGATCTTCTTCCGGTTCTTCCGGAGTAACGGTTGGAGGTTCTTCAATAAGCCCCAGTTCCTCCTCGGTATAAGGAGCAGGTTCATCTGCAGGCGTTTCCGTTTCATCGGGGGTTTCAACTTCATCCGGTTCTTCGAACAAAAGTTCCTCGGGGATTTCTTCCTCGGGAAGGGGCAATTCATCTGCCTCGCCGGGATCAAACTCAGCCAGTTGATCAGCCAGATCCGGATGGGCCTCCATTGCTTCGTCCTCGCCAACAACATACCCTTCCTCCCAACCCCAGCCGTAGCCAAGATAAATACCTATCCCGAAAGCAATTACCACCACTGCCACTGCACCGGCAGCTCCCCACCCCAATGCGGTGGAACTTAATGTCCAGGTGTTACTTTCCCTTTTTTTGTACTTAGCCATCACTATCAATCCTCCCTTGATTTGTAGCAAGTTTCATAAACGCTTCTGCTTTTTCCAGGTTCCGTTCCAGCTGTTCCAGCATAACTTCTATATCTTCTTTTTCAACCTCTAATTCTTGCCAGACCTCTTCCCGGTAGTCGGGAGTTTTTTCATCTCCGGCCCAGCCAATATTTTTAGTCCGGGCCAGCACATCCCCGACGTGTAGCAAACAGGGAAGCCTTCTGACTTCCTCGTCGGCCTGAAACGGATCGCGATAATAAGCTATTCCCGCTTCCAGGCTTGCCGGTAAATTCCAGTGACTGGCCAACCAGCCGCCAATACGCGGATGTCCCACCCCCAGCACCCTTCTTTCAGCTTCCAGCATCGAACAATTATTTTCCTCAATATAATCCATAATTTCCGCAAGCTCTTCAGGGAAATAAATATCAAGAACAATTTTCCCGATATTATGAAGAATCCCGGCGACCATAACTTCCTCGGGATTGGGGAAACGAACCCACTTAGCGGCCGTTTCCGCGGCCACTCCCGTGGCCACCGAATGTTCCCATATTCCCACCCGGTCAAAACGGGGTGAGCCTTCGCCCGTGAGGACCTCAAAAACTGATGCACTTAAAGCCAGGCTTTTAATAGCGTTAAACCCGAGAATAACCACTGCTTCAGTTACCGTAGTTATCTGTCGGGAAAAACCATAAAACGCGCTGTTGACCAATTTAAGCACCTTGGCGGTCAAAGCCGGGTCCTGGGTAATAACCGCATTCAAATCGGAGGCTGTTGTATCCGGTTTTTCGACCAGCGAGATCAACCGGGGGACCACCGACGGCAGGGTGGGGAGGTCCTCGATTTGGTCAACCAGGTTTTTTAATTTATCCCGTTCATCTCCGGGAGAATTCACAATAATTACCCTTTCTTAACCAAAATCACGTTCTTCAATTCGTTTATAAAGCTTTCTAGCTTTCTGGCCCAACCGCTCGATGGAGCCCGAATTATCTATAACCTGATCAGCACGTTTTTTCTTCTCTTCCTCGCTCATCTGGGAGCGCCGGCGAAGTTCTATCTGACGTTCACTGAATCCTTCCTCAAACAATCGTTTCCGGACCTTGTTTTCAGGAGCCGTGACCACGACAACCCAGTTACATAAATCCTCCAGTCCTGCTTCGAAAAGCAGCGGGGCGTCTATAATATAAAAACTTTTTTGTGGTTTGCTGACCCTCCGGCTAATTTTATCAACCACTATTGGATGAATTATTGCCTCCAGCCGGCGGAGTTTATCCTGATCGGAAAACACCTCCTCGGCCAGCACGTCCGGCCGAATATAGCCCGACTCGTCGGTTATATAAGTGCCGAACTCTTCAATCACGGGCTGATATCCTTCGTGGCCCGGTTTCATAAGATCTTTAGCAATAACATCGGCATCCAGATGTTCTCCGCCTTCCTCGGCCAGAAAACCGGCGAGGGTGCTTTTTCCGGTTCCGATAGTTCCCGTGATTCCAATTACCGGCGTGCTCACTTTCTCCCACCTCATATTAAACTGCTGTACATCCGAATTTAATTTTACACCGGCAGCTTTAATTCTGGGGATAATATCTACAATATTGTATAAAATATTTCCAGGTCTCGTTATTGAAACTACTATATTAAGGATAACAGATTTTAGCCCGGGAACAAAGTTTGGACTTTAAAATTTTCCTTACTTGCTAATTTCGCCCCAGTTATTTCCGATTTTGGTGGAAACTTTAACCGGAACATCCAGTTTCATAGCAGCTGCCATGGTGGAGCGAACCTCTTCCTCGAGCCGCATAATCTCGCCCCGGGCAACTTCCAGGATCAATTCATCGTGAACCTGCAGAAGAAGGTTACAATTATAATTTTCAAGCCGGGGTTCGAGGTCGATCATTGCTTTTTTCATCATATCGGCGGCTGTTCCCTGGATAGGAGCGTTTACAGCTACCCGGCGGGCAAACTGACGCCGGTAAAAATCATCACTGGTTAACTCCGGCACGTAGCGGCGACGGCCCCAGAGGGTGCAAACATACCCTTTTTCCCGGGCCTCCTGCTCCGTTTTTTCGATATATTTTTTAACTCCCGGGTAGCGGCAAAAATAATCTTCAATATATTTCTTGGCCTCCTCCCGGGAAATATCCAGGTCCCGGGCCAAACCAAAAGCACTTAAACCATAGGTTATCCCGTAGTTGACCACCTTGGCGGTCCGGCGTTCGCTTTCCTCCACTTCGGAGGGAGACTTATTATTTAACTGGGCGGCGGTCAGCGAGTGGATATCCCGCCCCTTTTTAAACGCCTCCACAAGGGTTTTGTCGCCGGAAATATGAGCAAGCAACCGGAGCTCTATCTGTGAGTAATCGGCAGCCAAAAGCTGAAAATCATCCCGCCCGGGCACAAAAGCCTCCCGGACCTGGCGACCGAACTGCTCCCGGACCGGAATATTCTGGAGGTTGGGCGAAGAGCTGGACAGACGGCCGGTGGCTGTAGCCGCCTGGTTAAATTCGGTATGAATCCGACCGGTGTGGGGATTAACTGCATCAATCATCGGCTGCAGGTATGTCGATTCCACTTTCTTGAAGCGCCGATGCTCCAGGATAACTCCGGGCAGGGGATGATGTTCCTGCAGCTCCCGGAGACTGTCGGCGTCAGTACTGGGTTTACCCGAGCCTGTCTTGCCTTTTTTTGGCAACCCGAGGTTATCAAATAGTATTTCACGGATCTGCTTGGGCGAATTGAGGTTAAATTTTTCTTCAGCCAGCCGGTGTGCTTTTTCTTCCAGGGACTTCAGTTTTCCCTCCAGTTCGTCCTGGAGCTGTTTTATCCTGTCGACATCAAGTTTAATCCCGTTGTATTCCATCCGGCCCAGGATTTCGACCAGTGGCAGTTCAAGTTCCTCCAGAACCTTCTGCTGCTCAAGGACATCAATTTTTTCTTTCAGCTCAAGGGCGGCCCGAACCAGCAGCCTGACTTTCCGGGCCTGGCGGTTAAAATAAATTTCTTCCGACATCTTTTCCGGCTCGGGGATGGTCATCTTAAGCTCCTGTTTTAATATCTCCTCCAGTTCGTGGTTACTTTCCGGTCTCACAACATATGAACCAAGCTGAAGGTCAAACAGTTTCTCATTAACCGGGAAGTCCCCCCCCAGCCGCAGGGCGGTTAGAACCCCGTTTTTATGCCGGTATGTATAATAATTTTTAGTTTTAATTTTAGAAATCACAGATTCAAATCTGTCTGTCGTATCCCGGGAAACATCTTCCGGTGAGATTTCAACCACCCGGCACTTTTCCCCGGCCGCCAAAAACCAGTATAATTTTTTAGCTTTCATCATTTTTTTCTCCGGGGGGTAGGTTGTAAATAATCCGGCCAGCCGGGACCGGTCAAGAAATTCTTCTTCCGCCAAAAGTTCCTTGAGACTAACCAGTTCATATCCGCCATCCAGCTCATCCCAGTCCGAATCAATTCCGGCCTCTTTTTCCAGTTTTTCCTGGATGGAATTAATCTCTTTTTGCCGGCAGAACTCTATTAACTCCGGATAATTAATCCTATCCCATTTTAACCGTTCAAGTTCCAAATCAACCGGAGCATCCAGCCGCAGATCGACCAGGTGTTTGCTGCTGGTGATCTGCTCGGCGGCTTCTTTTATTTTATCCCGGAAACGCTCCGGTATTTGCCGGGGATTCTGGAGCATATTTTCTATGTTTTTGGCACTGTCCAGGATTTTTTTAGCATAAGCCGGCCCGACCCCGGCAACCCCGGGAACGTTATCGGATTTATCTCCCACGAGGGCCAGAAAATCCGCCACCTTCTCCGGTTTTACCCCTAACTCCTCCTCCACTCCCTTCTCATCTAACATCTTTACTTCACTCAATCCGCTTTTTTGTTTTAAGACACTAACTTTATCATTCACAAGCTGAAAAATATCTTTATCGTTGCTGACGATAACAATCTCCAATTGATCCTGTTCCTGCCATTTATGGACCAGCGAAGCGATAAGATCATCGCTTTCAAACCCCGGCTCCAGCAAAACCGGTATATCAAGCAGTTCAAATAGCTTTTTTATCTCCGGTATCTGAGCCCGCAGATCATCGGGCATTTCAGGCCGTTCATCCTTGTAATCCTCGTAAAACTCGTGGCGAAAAGTCGGTTCCTTTGAATCCAGGGCACAGACAAGATAATCGGGATCATAATCTTCAAACAGAACCATCAGAAGGCGCAAAAGACCAAAAATAGCCCCCGTTGGCTGGCCGGACGAAGTCCTCATGTTAGCCCGCTTCAGAGCATGGTAGGAGCGGTATATTAAATAATGACCGTCAAGAATAAACAATTTTTCACTCATATTTAATTTCCTTTTAACATACGAATCTCTTTAAAACTCATCCGGTAAAGAGTAAACTGTTTGGCTGAAATAATAAAGGCAGTTTATTGATTTAGAGAGTAGGAGATTAGGTAAAAACTTCAGTCAACTGCCGAAGGGAGAACACTGCAGTAACTTCTTAAAATATTTATTTACTTCCAAAACAAAGGTGATTTTGATGTCTGTAATTGACTACCTGAAGGACAAGTGGAAATATATTGAAGAACCCTGGCGGATCCGGGTTCACATGGCCTATTTTCTGCTGATTGTTTTTGCTTTTTCAGCCCGGCCGGCGGCGCCGTATTTCTGGGTGGGAACAGCAATGGTCTGGGCGGGGGTGCTAATTAGAGCCTGGGCAGCCGGGATTATAAAAAAAGATAATGAGCTGGCCGTGGAGGGTCCCTACTCTCTCTGCCGGAATCCCCTTTACGTGGGAAATTTCCTGATTGGCTACGGCATCTGTGTTATAAACTCTCACTGGTGGAGTTTTGCCCTCCTGACGGTTTATTTTCTTCTCATTTACCCGTTCACAATCAAGAAAGAAGAAAGAAAACTTTCACAATTTTTCGGCGACACTTTTGCCAGATACAAACAGCAGGTCCGGCGGTTTATCCCCCGGCTGACCCCCTACAAAACAGTTGGGGGCTGGAGTATACGCCAGTATTTAATCGACAACAAAGATTTTTTAAACGAAGGTGCGGTTTTAGTTCTCTGGGCCTGGACGCTGTATTTATTTTTCTCTTAAAAACTATTTCTTGAATTGATCTTGTTTATTCAGTCACGGAAGAGGATATATTTTCTGCCGAACCGGCTTACTTTTTCCAGGAAGACGGGGTTGTTCAGGTTGCGGAGTTCTTCTTTGGATAACAAATCAGAACAGTAGCGCTGTTTATATTTGGCAACCGCGTTTTTATCTATCTGTTTAAACTGATTATACAGCCAGTTATTCAGGGGCCTAAATCTTTTTTTAAGCCGGAAAGCGGCCCCGAAATCAATCAACACCGGTGAATCGGCGGGGGTAACCATTATATTTTCTTTTCTTTTCAGATCGGAGTGAACAATTTCCTGCTTGTGGATCTCTTCAACCGCCTCCGTAAGTTCCCTGAAAAAAGAATCGGGAAGAGTCGAAGGATCTATTTCCCGGAGAGTAGCCCCTTCCCGGTAGCCCATTGCAAAACTAAACCTGTCGGGGTAACCCAAAAAATCGGGGACCCAGGGCAAATGCTGGAGCTTCTGCAGGATGCAAGCTTCCCGGCCAAGCATCCACCACTCAAAATTTCTAAGAAGCGGTATCCCGGGGTGTAGAACCTTCTTAATTAATGCTTTTCGGCCCTTGAAATAATCCACACGAACATCACTCTGGTTGGCGTCCTGCAGATTTATGTTTTTTTCAGAGCTCACTTTGGTTGTAATCACCACTGTCAATGTAAAATTCAACCAGTTCGTTTAAATCACCACGAAGCTCCAGTAAATAATCAACAGCTTCCCTGATTGCCCCTTCTCCTCCCGGCGTATCCGTTACGTAAAGAACATTCTTTTTCACCGCCGGGCGGGCGTTAGCGGGAGCAATTGGAAATCCGACCCGGCCAAGCACGGGCAAATCCAGCAAATCATCGCCCATGTAAGCAAGCTGATCAGATTTATAATCCGCAAGTATTTCGGTGATAGCCTCGATTTTCCAGTGCTGACCCTGGTAAATCTTATCAATATTTAATTCATCCGCCCGACGGGCCACAGCATCCGAGACCCGCCCGGTAATTATCCCTGTTTCAATCCCCGCTCGCCGGGCCATAACTATTCCAAGCCCGTCCTGGGTATTAAATTTCTTCATCTCAAGCTCTTCGCCGGCAAAATAAATTCCCCCGTCAGTCATCACCCCGTCCACATCCAGCAAAAGAAGTTCTATTTTTTGGGCCTTTTTTTTCATCTCGTTCCGGCTATACCTTTTAGATTTGTCCATAGATGATCTCCTGTTTAGTAAACCAGTTGGCTAGTTAAAAGCTGTTTTCATCTTCAATTGATACCCGCCCGGAGGATGTCATGCATGTGGACAACGCCGGTGGGCCGGTGGTCGTCGTCTACGATAAACAGGACGGTAATCTGATGTTTTTCCATTATCTGCAGTGCCCTGACCGCCCGCATATTTTTGTCGATAGTTATTGGATCTTCCGACATCACTTCGGCAAGCGGCCCGGTAAAAAATTTATCCTTGCGTTCTTCGAGAATCCGACGCAGATCCCCGTCAGTCAAACAACCAATTAACTTCTCATCCTCATCAACAATTCCGGTGATTCCCAGCCGTTTGTCGGTCATTTCAAAAATTGCTTTTTTCATCGAAGCATCTTTATCAACCAGGGGAATATCCTCTTCGGTGTGCATTAAATCCTCGACCTTGAGCAGGAGCTGTTTGCCCAGGTTTCCGCCCGGGTGAAAAAGGGCAAAATCCTCCTCGACGAAATCCTGTTCCTCAAGCAGAGCCATCGCCAGAGCATCTCCCATCGCAATGGTGGCCGTGGTGCTGGCGGTGGGAACAAGATCAAGAGGACCGGCTTCTCTTTCGACAGAAATATCCAGAGTTACCTCGGCCGACCGGGCAAGTATACTGTTCAAATCACCGGTCATTGCAATCATTGGCGGGCCGATTCTTTCCAGGGGGGTAAGAAGGGAGCGGACCTCGTCGGTCTGACCGCTGTAGGAGATTGCGAGAACAACATCGTCCTCCCTAACCATCCCCAGATCTCCATGAACACCCTCGGCCGGATGCATAAAAAAAGCCGGGGTCCCCGTACTGGCCAGGGTAGCCGAAATCTTCCGGCCAACAGAACCGGATTTGCCCATCCCGGTTACCACCACCCGGCCCGGGGAGTTCTTAATCAGTTTTACCGCCCGGTCAAAAGAGTCATCAAGCCGGGGAATCAGGTTGGCAATAGCTTCCGATTCTATTTCCAGGGCCCGGCGGGCCGTCCGCCTGAACTCTTGTTTGTCTTTGTCATTTTTTTCAGAACTCATCTTCATTCACCTCAAAAATTCTATCTTCCCTGTATATACCACATGTCCGGTGTATTTCCAGCAGCTGGTTTATTGCTGTTTCAGCGCGATCCAGGGGGAGCATGTTCGGTCCATCACATAGAGCCCCGTCGGTATCAGGATGCGTTTCCATGAACACCCCGTCAATTCCCACGGCCATCGCTGCCCGGGCCTGGGGCAGTATAAATTCCTGACTGCCGCCGCTTTTGTCACCTTCAGCTCCCGGAAGCTGGATACTGTGGGTGGCGTCATATATAACAGCTCCCCCGGCTTCTCTCATAATCACCAGGTTACGCATATCCACCACCCAGCGATTATAGCCAAAAACAGTTCCCCGTTCGGTAACCATCAGGTTTTCATTGCCCACGTGGCGGGCTTTCCCCAGGATCCCTTCCATATTCCAGGGAGCAACGAACTGACCTTTCTTGATATTCACCGGCAGACCGGTCCGGGCCGCCGCCACCACCAGATCTGTCTGGCGGCAGAGAAAGGCCGGAATCTGGAGAGCATCCACAACTTCAGCCGCCGGGGAGGCCTGCTCGGGCCGGTGAATATCGGTTAAAACCGGAAACTCAAACTCCCGGCCCACCCTCTGAAGTATTCTCAACCCTTCCTCAAGCCCGGGGCCCCGGTAAGAATCCACAGCCGAACGGTTAGCCTTGTCAAAAGAACTCTTAAATATAATCTGCGCCCCGGTCTTTTCTTTTAACTCAACCAGCCGCTCCGCCACCTCGAGGACAAGCTCTTCACTTTCAATAACACAGGGCCCCATGATAAAAAAAGGTTCTTCACCACCAACAGTTACCCCATCAATTTCAAAAGAATCCATTTTTTAATACCTCGTTTTTTTAGAAATTAATAAGAGATTGAGTAAAATTGTAATACCAAGCCGTGTATTTTAGAGCTTATTTCATACGGTTTTGCTGGTACTTATTTTCTATTCTCTGTTCTCTACAAATTCTCCCTCAAAGCAAATTCTCATCGGGGGGGAGATTATCAAGACGGTCCACTCCCCGTCCGACGCCATAATATTCAAATCCAAGTTCGACCAGCCTGCCCATGGGCAGGGCGTTGCGACCATCAAGAACCACGGGATGTTTTAGCATTTCTTTTGCTTTTTCCCAGTCAAGCCGGAGGTATTCATCCCACTCGGTAATCATGGCCACTGCGTCGGCACCTTCCAGGGCTTCATACGGGGTATCACACCAATCAACACCCCTGAGTTTTTTAGAAGCCGCCTCCATGGACATTGGATCGTGGGCTTTAATTTCAATACCTTCCTGCTGGAGGTCGGGAATGATATCCAGGGAGGGCGCTTCTCTCAGGTCATCCGTATTAGGTTTAAAAGTCACGCCGAGGATAGCCACGGTAGAATTTTCCGGTTTGCCGGGCAGGTTATCCACAATCTTCATGGCAAAACGTTTGCGCTGGTTGGAATTAACTGCGATGACGGCGTCGATAATGCGAGAACGATAATCCCCGTGGTCGGCGATCTGAATGAACGCCTGGGTATCCTTCGGGAAACAGCTGCCGCCATATCCCACTCCGGCCCCCAGGAAAGCGGGACTGATCCGGGAATCTTTACCCATTCCCCGGGCAACATCTTCAACATCAGCTCCAACTCCCTCGCAGACGTTTGCAATCTCATTAATAAAAGAAATCTTGGTTGCCAGGAAGGCGTTAGAGGCGTATTTTATCATTTCTGCCGTTCGCAGGTCGGTCCGTACGATATCCGTATCCAGGTCGCTGTAAAGACCGGCCACCCGGGACTTGGCGTAACCGGAGTTCGAACCGACCACTACCCGGTCGGGTTTCATAAAATCTCCAACCGCCGAACCTTCGCGAAGAAACTCAGGGTTGGAAACAACCGATACTTTTGAATCCTTGCGGTTATTTTTTTCGCGCCAGCCTCTTATTTTTTTGGCCACCAGGTCCCCGGTTCCCACCGGAACCGTGCTCTTGTTGACCACTATAATTTCATCTCCGGCGGCTTCGGCAATCATCTCCGCTGCGTTGATAACATACTCAAGTTCACAGGTCCCATCAGCCCGGCGCGGCGTCCCCACGGCAATAAAAATTATATCCCGATCGGCTAAAGACTCCCTCCAGTCGCCACTGAACCGGAGCCGGTTTTCATCCATGTTATTCCGAACAATCTCCTCAAGTCCCGGCTCATGGATGGGAATTTCGGCCTTCTTAAGGGTCCGGACCCGGTCTTCATCAACATCTATACAGTTAACATCATTCCCCAGGTCGCTCAAACAACCGGCTGCTACCAGCCCCACGTATCCGCTGCCCATAACCGCTATTTTTTCGCTGTCAGACATTTCTTGAATCCTCCTGTGAATTTAAAATTAAATAAAATTTTCAAACCCGGTGAATAACCTTAAATTGTGCTCTCCCAGGGTTTTGGTTACAAACCAGGGAAGAATAAATAAGGTCTCTGATGATCTCATTCCGATAATCAGAAACCTCATTTATCTGTAAATGGATTACTGGGAGAATACACTTAAATTATAACCACAGTTCAACATTTTTAGAAGCTTAAATCCGCCCGGGCAGCGCGGCTGCTCAAAATCACTACTTTCCCGGACCTGAATTGAGCAGTTCTGCGTCCTGACCCGGAACTAACTTCCTTCTCTGTTCCATTTTCGCAACTCTCCGGAAGCTGTTAAAAATGAGAAAATAAAATCATCAACTGCCGAGTGTTCAGAAGCGCTCAATTCAGGTTGAAATTACTATTTTGTTTCTTGGCTTCAATCTGGAAATTGGATTAATTTTCATGTTATAATCCGCCCCCTGTGCAGAGAAAGGAGTTAGAGCCGCTTATGCCCTCTATACCCGAACCGCCTGGTGATTTTAAAAACTACCGGGTTATGGAAAATATTGGCGAACATCTGCCGGTCCCCTCCTCTGCTCTTGAGGCCCGGATTTCTCCCGAGGATTCTATACTCCTGGTCCGCCTCAGTGCACTCGGGGATTCAGTTCGGCTGCTTCCGGCGGTTGAATATTTGCGCCAGAACAACCACCGGGGAGAGATCGGCGTCGCGACCGAACCGCCGATGGAACAGCTATTTGAAAACTACCCGGAGATCAACCGGGTCCATTCTCTCCCCCTGAAATCAGCCCTCCAATCTCCCGGGAAGTTGGGCGGAGAAATAAAAACTCTTCGCGCTCAAAAGTATGACTGGGTGTTTGACTGCCACGGACTGCTAAAAAGCGGCCTGGTTAGTTTTTTCTCCGGGGGACGGCGCAGGATCGGGCCGCACCGTTCGAACAGTAAAGAAGCCAATTTTCTTTTTCACCAGATAAATATATCCGAGCAGCCGGCCGCCCTCCCCCGGATCCTCTTTTTTATTCAACTTCTGCGCCCATTTTCCGAAGATTTTGAGCTGTCACGCTCCCGGATAAATCCCGGGAAGTTCAAATTTTCCAATATTGCTCCCCGGGTGAAATCCGCGGGGGCCGAAACCCCTATCCTGATACATCCCCGTTCAAGCCACGGGCGCTACGGACGGGCTAAGGAGTGGGGGACGGATAATTTTCGGGATTTAACTGCCAAACTACTGGAAATTACCGACCGGTTCATATTTATCACCTGGGGGCCGGGAGAACTTAAAACTGCCCGGAAGATCGCCGGAAGCTTCCCCGACCAGGTTCAACCCGCTCCCGAGACCGCCGATCTGCTTGATCTTGCTTTCCTGGTTGACAGGGCTTCGGTCGTGGTAAGTGTCGACACCCTGACCAGCCACCTGGCCGACCTCCAGAAAACTGCGCTTGTTGTTCTATATACCGGTTCCAGCTTCCATATCAACGCGCCCCTGTTCACCTCTTTCCGGGCGGTCACAGCAACCGGCAGGAATAAAACACCGGATACTGAAACTGTTTTTGACGCCGTTAAAGATTTGTTAAAACAGGACAATCCGGAGTAAAAACCCCAACTATCAACTCATTTATAACTGTTTTTCTGTCCTGTGGACTATGAATTTTTTGGTGAGGTTTGTCCTCGGGTTTATTTTATAATACTTTGTTATCAATTCATCGGCATCGATATTTATATCCGCCTTTTGAGTCAGCTTGAGCCAGCTCTGGAGGTGGCGGCGCAGATCACGCAGTTTGCTCGGCCACCAGCGGTAATTTATCTTTAAATCATCATAATCCGTCCAGGCAAGCTTCCCTTCTCTATCCACCAGCAGGTTATCCAGTTTTGTATCCCCGTAGGCAATGTTTAAAGCATGCATCCGCTGGATAGTTTTCAGACTACGCTCAAAAAACTTATAAGCCTCCTCTGAAGAAACCTCACGTAAATAATCAGGCAGGGCGGTTCCTTCGAGTTCTTTCAGGACAACCAGACTTCTTCTCTTGAACCAGTTTTCTTTCTTCTCCAGCGCAAACAGGGGGCGGGCAACGTTAAAACCATTTTTTTCCAGGTGAAGAACCCGCTTAAACTGGTCCCGGCCATGTTTTTTCCAGTCAAACATCTCCCGCAGCCAGTCCCCCCGGCGGCCGGAGGTCGCATAGGTGAATAGTTTAACATAAACTCTCCCGCCGGGACTCGACCAGAGGTAAATCTTACGGGAGTGGGAGTCTTTCAACGGTTCCACCGGCGGATCATCTACAAGAAAGGGAACAAACCACTCCGGTTCCAGTCCCGGATGTTCACCGTGGCTCCAGATTTCTAAACCGTTTTTCCGCTTATAATTAATATTTTCCATTACAGTTATCGTTTAAGTCCATTTTTTTGTGTAAAAATGGCTTTTGTTCGGAATATAAGCCTTTTGTGAAACAGGAAGTTTCGCTTGCAAAGAGAATGAGAACAAGAGTTTTTTTACACAATTTTTCGGTCATGGCCCAGTTATCCCGGAAGATGCTGTTAAATAAATTTTTTAAGAACTTCACTAAAACCAAGCCTCTCAGTCTAATTTTACAAATAATTTATCTTCTCCCGGATGGAGATCCGTTTCAGCAAAGAAAACTTTATTTGTGCAGACGTTCTTCTTCAGGGGGAGCTACCGGGGAGTTCTCCCGGAAATGGTTTTCGAGAAGTTTATAGAGCAGTTTGCCGGGATGATTAGTTCGATTTACAGCTTCTGAGAAGCCTTCCATTCCTTCGCCACTATCAACGAGAAAATTACTGGTAACTACTGTATATGTTTCTTCCTCCTCGAGGGGTTCTCCGCCGATATTAAGGCGAATTATTCTTTCCCCTGCGGGCTGTGAATAATCAACCTCCACCTCGGCGCCGCTGAACTGGGTGACTATATCACCACGGACCGTTCCCTCAAAAACCCGGCGAACCGTTTCGCCTTTAAGCTCCAGTTCAACCAGATAATTCTGAAAAGGGAGGACACTAAAAACCTCCCGGCGAGTAATCTCACCGGCCGGGAGGTTATCCCGGATGCCGAAGGCGTTCTGGAAGGCCAGATCGGCAGCGATTGAGCGGCGCATAACATCGGTCACCAGGTTACCGAGCGGCGAGGTCCTGGTAGGATCGCGCCCGATTGAAGCCGAAGTTTTCCCTACCACTTCGGAAAGCTCGTCCTCCACCTCATCCAGGTAAGGTTGCAGACGGGCCTGCACTTCCGTGTCGGCGCGATAGCGGTAGTCATACAGAGAAATCAGTCCGCCCCGATAGTTGTAGAGGCCGGGCTTCTCTTTGCCGGCCATAACCAGATCCAGACGGCCCACGGTCGTAAGATCACTT
>CAZKRS010000012.1:0-19104 GCA_964555265.1 uncultured bacterium
TCCCGGTAATCTCAGTTTGAGCTTTTCCCAGGATTTTAACCTTTACACTACCTGGGGCGAATGGATTGAAGAAAACCTGGCAATCGAAGGATTTGTAGACCTGGATCGGCTGATTGATGAACGGTTTATCCCTATCGACGGGCTGGCAATTTAAAGTTCCGGACTGTTTTTTATTCCAGCTTATCCAGCGTTAGATCTTTAAAAATAGTTTCATAACCTGCCCCGTCCCCCCAGCTTTTGGCATATATTCCGCCCCGGGCTCCATTTAAACTAAAGGGAATGTTAAGCGGAGAAAGTTGTCTCCATCTATCCTCCCCTTCGGCTCTGAAAATGGGAATTAACCGGCCCTCTTTTCGAGCCAGACCTATTTCTTCATAAATATCTACCGTTGAAGCCAGGGTATACATATCACGACCGTCGTAAACCTGCATACGGAGCCGGTTGCCGTCACCGGTCGGTCCCCAGTGCAGCCAGCTGGAGTTGTTTTTCCAGATAAGCAGTCCCGCTTCTCGTCCCCAGGCTGTGGGCATACTTACGCCGGCACTTAAAAACCAGTTTTCCGGCAGTTCCCGTTCGATAAGCAATCTCGGTGCAGTGTTTCGCCTGTAAAATAACTGCGATTCGTCACCGGCATAAATATTAATCTGGTCCTGGCGGTATGAATACTCACTGGAGGAGTCGGCCGACCATTCCAGCAAATCATCTCCGTCCCGGGTTAGCCGGTATAAATTCTCTTCAACCCGGGGGATAAAAGATTCATAGAGGGCCTCTATTGGATAGGTTATGACTTCATAATTACCATGGCTCCCCCGGGGGTCCGAAACAACCTCTATAAATCCATCCTTTCCCGTGTGATAGATTTGAATTTCATGACGCTCAAGCCTATGAACAACTTCATCATGGGGATGGCCGTAGCGACTGTCCGCCTGCAGAGGAGCGGAAATAATCGCAAGTTCCGGCCGGGTTGCTTCAAGCAGCTGACTGCCCGTTGATGTCCCGCTGCCGTGGTGGCCCACTCTCAGGACGGTCAGATCTTCCCCTACTAAATTTTCCCGAACCCATTCTCTTTCCTGGGCTGTATAAGCATCTCCTGTTAACAATATTTTTACTCCGTTCATATTAACTTTTAAAACAACCGAGGCTTCGTTTATATCACTGTAATACCTGTCTTCGGGATGTAAAATATCCACTTCAAACCCCGGGAGCAGTTCCCTCTTTTCCCCTCTTTTTGGCTGGTGATAGTCAATATCGTATTGATAAATAGTATCCAGCAGACTCCGGTAGGTTTCAATTGGATGGTCCTGATGGGTGTCCCAGACTTTATCCACCTGGAAGTTTTTTATTAACTCTTCCGCACCGCCGATATGATCCGTATGCGGATGGGAGAGAACAAGAGTGTTAATCCGCTCAATTCCCTGGGTTTCTAAAAATTCATACAGAACTTCCGCTGTTCCCGAAAGTGCCGTATCATAGACGGCCACGTCCCCGTCAGGACTGATTATTACATGGGCGTCGGCCTGGCCGACCGGCAGCGATACAAACCTCCACAGTTCATCCTTCAGTCTGGGGACTTCCGGAAGTGGTTCCGGGAAAATAGCTCGCCAGGCCTGCTGCAGAGCATAAATTCCACCGAGTACAATCACAGCAGCTATCATTAAGTAAAGCAGATACATACCCGGCGGTTGATTTTTTAATTTCTTGAACATTGATTTAAACCTCCAGAACTTTTTTACTCAGTTTCATCCATTCTGCAGGTATAGCTTACCAAGGATAGGATATGATTTAAAATGATTTTAAATTAAACAGTCAAACGGGTTCACAATAATGACCGTTGGCTGCCGCAAACAGTTTAACGTTACCTGTGCAGAGGAGCGGTGTCTTTAAATTCTATCTCGGGATGATTTCGTTTGTCCCGGTTGAGGGTCAATTCCGATTTAAACAGCAGCAACGGATGACCGTCCCGGTCCTTAAGCAACTTCCGGTATGATCCCCTGTTAAATTGTTCCAGATCCAACTCTTCCCCTTCAATCCAACGAGCATGGTTGAATGGAAGAGGTTCAAGCTGGGTTTCCACGCCGTATTCTTCCTCAAGCCGGTATTGCAGAACTTCAAGTTGCAGCTGACCGACAACTCCCACGATATCCCCGCGCCGGCCGTGTTTCCATGGTTTGAATACCTGCACGGCACCTTCCTCCGAAAGTTCGTTTAGTCCCTGGCGCAGGTGCTTTTTCTTGAAGGCATCCTCGGTCTTGATCCGGGCAAAATGCTCCGGAGAAAAGCGGGGAACTTCGTTAAATTCTACCGCCCTGCCGGCGGAAAGTGAATCTCCAATATGAAAAATACCGGGATCGAAAAGCCCGATTACATCACCGGGATAAGCTTCCCCGGCAATTTCCCGTTCCTGGGCCATGAACTGGCGGGGCTGGGCCAGTTTTATTTCCTCGTTATTGCGGGTAATTTTTGCTTTCATATCTTTTTTAAACACTCCGCTACAAACCCGCATAAAAGCAAGCCTGTCCCGGTGGTTGGGATCCATGTTGGCCTGAATTTTAAAAATATAACCGCTGAAGTTGCTGTCTTCAGGTTCCACCCCCCCACGTTTTCGAGGAGAAGGGGCCAGGTTTATAAATCCCTCGAGAAACGAGCGCACGCCAAAATTTGTCTGGGCACTACCAAAAAACATCGGCACCATCTGGCCGCGCAAAAACTTCTCTTCATCAAAAGGATCTCCGGCAATCTCCAGCAGCTCAACCTCTTCTCTGACTTCTTCATGAAGCTCCTTCCCAATCAGCCCGGCCAGCTCAGGATCATCAATCTCATAAGTCTGGCAATCCAGTCTTTCCTGGCCATGTTTTTCGCTCTGTTCAAAAATCTTAACCAACCTTTCGTCCCGATCATAAATACCTTTAAAATTTTTGCCGCGGCCGATCGGCCAGTTGCAGGGATAGAGAGTTATCCCCAGTTCCTCCTCAATCTCCTCCATAAGCTCCAGGGGAGCAATACCGTAGCGGTCCATCTTGTTAATAAACATAAAAAACGGTATCTCGTGCCGCCGGCAAAATTTGAACAGTTTCCGGGTCTGCTTTTCAACCCCGCTTGTGCCGTCGATTACAATCACCGCACTGTCGGCGGCCACAAGCGTCCGGTAGGTATCGGCACTAAAATCGGCGTGCCCCGGCGTATCGAGGAGATTAATCTGTTTTTTGTCATATTCAAACTGCATTACACTGGATGTTATCGATATACCCCTTTCCTGCTCCATATCCATCCAGTCCGAAGTGGCGTGCCGGTCAGCCTTGCGAGCCTTTATCGAACCCGCCCGGTGGATAGCTCCCGAGTATAAGAGCAGTTTCTCAGTCAACGTAGTTTTACCTGCGTCCGGATGGGCAATAATAGCTGCAGTCCGCCGCTGTTTGATTTTTTCCTCAAGCTCCACAGTTTTTACAGTCATTTTGATACCCCGGTAAGAAAATTAAATCTCAATCCTGTTTTCTGTTCCTCAAGCTCCAAGTCCCTGCTGTTGCCGTTACTTAATCTCAATTCTCCTAATCTCCATAGATTCTCAATATAAAATAATTTTATCAAAAAACCCAATATTTTCATCCAATTCAAATCCACGTACATCACTATTCCTTCCCCGGTCGACTCTCCACTCATCACCATCTCTTCATTATCCGGATTGATGTCGAGTTAGAACCGGTTGTATAGTTGTATAGTTATTCGCCTTTGCGTTCCATGCTTTTGCTCTTGTTTTTGCCTTAGCGCCCAGCCCCACGCGCCCCGAACTTTCACCCTAACTCTGCAATGCAAGATCTGCCAGCACCAGGGCAACTCCGGCTTCCACAATTGGAACTGCCCGGGGCAATACACAGGGATCATGGCGTCCTGAAGCGCTCAACGTGGTTTCTTTTCCGGAAGTTGTAACTGTTTTTTGTTCTTTTGAAATAGTGGGTGTGGGTTTAAAAGCAACTCTCCCAACAACGGGCATACCGTTGCTTATTCCCCCCTGGATTCCCCCGCTGTTATTAGTGGTGGTTTTGATCTCCCCGTCCTGCTCAAAAAATTCATCATTATGCTCGCTGCCGGTCTGGT
The DNA here is from genome assembly GCA_964555265.1 of uncultured bacterium. Taxonomy (GTDB): domain Bacteria; phylum T1Sed10-126; class T1Sed10-126; order T1Sed10-126; family T1Sed10-126; genus CAZKRS01. Next base: position 4,093 of record CAZKRS010000012.1, read on the forward strand.
TTGTGCCTTCGAAACCCGAACCGATTTCAAAACCTTTGCTGGCGGGGATAGAAAGCAGTTGATGGCCCAGCAAAGCCTCCAGTTTATCAAAGACCGGTTCCCCCCAGCCGGCAGGACATTCCAGGGCAGCAAACTCCACAACTCCTCCCAGGGAATCCCCTTCTTTTTGGGCCTCTTTGATGGTAGCAATCATTTTTTCGGCAGTTTCAGGTTCCGGACAGCGGACGTTGTTGGCCTCTATTTCCGCCCGGGTTACTGCTTCCGGATCAATACCGGTGGCCTGGATTTCATGGACTTTTTTTACCCAGGCGTTGATTCGTACTCCAAATTCTTCCTCCAGCCACTTGCAGGCAACTGCCCCGGCAGCCACCCGGGCTGCTGTCTCCCGGGCACTGGCTCGACCGCCGCCGACCCAGGTCCGGTGGCCGTATTTCTCCCGGTAGGTAAAATCAGCGTGGGAAGGCCGAAATTTATCCTTCAATTCTTCGTAATCCGCGGGATTGGCGTCTTTGTTCTCCATGACAAGCGTAAGGGGAGTCCCCAGCGTTTTACCTTCAAAAACCCCGCTCACAATCTTCACCCGGTCGCTTTCTTTGCGGGAGGTACTTATATTACTCTGACCGGGCCGGCGGCGGTCAAGCTCCTTTTGGATATCTTCCTCCGCCAGCTGTAGACCGGCCGGACAGCCGTCAATAACCACCCCTATATTTTCCCCGTGGCTCTCTCCCCAGGTTGTAATTCTGAACATTCTTCCAAACGTATTTCCCGGCATAATTTTTTCTCCTCTCTGTTTGATCCAATTTCATCTGCAAAAATAAATTTTTCAAACCAGACCTCTAAATCAGGCCCCAGAAGGGCGACACATCTCAACCCCGGGGCATAAGCATCCACAGCGTTCACTTGCCCTACAAGCTTACTAAGAAATGCACTCCAGTTAAAGTAAATTAAATTGCCAGCGGGGGTTAAAAATTGGTTTGGCAAAATACACTTCGCTATTATAAAATTATTAAGACAGGCTGTTTTATCCGTGAACTGCCGGAGGTGTGGTGGGTGCATAAAAAATGGTTATTAATCCCGGGCCTGTTTTTGCTCCTGTTTTTAATTATTCTCCAGCTGGAATTTTCTCTCTTTACCTCCCCTCAAAATCAGGCCGTAAGCCGTCATCTTACCTCGGCCACCCCCGAACTGGACGATGTGGAGCTCCAAGAAGCAATGTTTTATGAACAGCGGGAAGAAAATGCGGTCCAGTGCCGGCTTTGTTTCCGTAATTGTCTTATTCCCGAGGGAGAAAGAGGTTTCTGCCGCGCGCGAGAAAATCGGGAGGGAGAATTAAAAAGCCTGGTTTACGGCCGGCCGGCCGCCGTTCACATTGATCCCGTCGAAAAAGAGCCCCAGCATCATATGCTCCCCGGCTCCAATATTCTCTGCATAGGCACGGCGGGATGTAATTTTGCCTGCCGCCACTGCCACAACTGGCAGTTGTCCCAGCGGACTATCGATGAAATGCCCGTTTACGAGCTGCCGCCGGAAGAGGTTGTAAACCGGGCCAAAGAGGCCAATGTTCCCACGATATCTTTCACCTACAACGATCCGATTGTCTCTTATGAATATCTTTACGACGTTGCCCGGCTTGCCCGGGAGGAAGGGATAAAAATTCTCTGGCATTCCAATGTTGCCATAAATCCCGAACCACTGCGCAAAATGCTTGAGCATACAGATTCCATCACCGTCGACCTGAAAGGTTTTTCCGAAGAGGCCTACGAAAACTCCGACGCTCGTCTGGAACCTGTTCTCCAGTCGCTTGAAATAATAGCCGAACATGATGTCTGGCTGGAAGTAGTTAACCTGGTTATTCCCACCATCAATGATTCGCCCGAGGAGATTCGGGAGATGTGCGAGTGGATTAAAGAAAACCTTGGTCCCGATGTACCCCTTCATTTTTCCCGTTTTACACCTGCCTACCGACTGACTGATTTACCTCCCACCCCCGTTGAAACGTTGGAAGAGGCCGTAGAAATAGCTGAAGACGTGGGTCTTCATTATGTAACTATTGGTAATGTTCCCGGTCACCGCAAAAACTCCACTTTCTGCCCAAAATGCGGCGAAAGATTGATCCATCGCGTCCATTTTTCGGTTCTCTCCAACAATATCCACGATGGCCACTGTTCCAATTGCAACCATGAAATTCCCGGCCTCTGGGAATAAAAAAACTGTAACTGGATGAAAAAACATATAACCCTGGCCCTTCTGGTCATGGGTTTCAGTGGTTTAATCGCCCAGGTTCTCCTGCTCAGGGAGTTCATGGTCAGTTTTGCCGGGAATGAACTTATCATTGGTATAATTCTGGCCAACTGGCTCCTGCTGGAAGCGGTGGGGGCCGGGACGGTCGGTTACCTCTCATCGGACCGTAAACGGGCATTGAATCTTTTTGTTTTAATAAACTTGGTTTTTGCCGTTAGCTTCCCCGGGGCTGTCTGTCTCATCAGGTTTTTACCCGAATTTGCTCCCGGAGGCCCGGGCGAAGGCGTCGGCTTACTCACGGTCCTGGTAGCTTCATTTTTAATTCTTCTACCAGTTAGTTTGACTCACGGGATGTTGTTCAGTACCGGCTGCCGGCTGTGGTCTAAATTTGTAAGCCACACCGGAGAAACAGCCGGCAGGGTTTATATTATTGAAATCGGAGGCACTATTGTTGGTGGGCTTTTACTGACCTATCTTTTTCTGCCCTATCTTCGTTCTTTTGCCACGGTTCTGCTAATAGTTGCGATAAACCTCCTCCTCTGTTTTACACTTTCGCTCTATTCCTCTTCGCGCCAGTTTCTTTTTCCCGCGATTGCTGGGTTTTTATTCATATTGCTTGTCATTGGCGTTTTATTTTCAACAACCGTCCGCATCGACCACCTGACTTTATCCCGCCGCTGGCCGGGCCAGGAACTATTTTTCTCTGAAAATTCGATTTATGGAAATATCGCTGTTGCCGGCCGGGGCCGCCAGCGCACTATCTACCAGGACGGCCAGCCGGTAACTAATCTTCCCGACCCCGACCTGGTTGCCGTGGAAGGATTTGCCCATATTCCACTTCTGGCTCATAAAAAACCAGACAATTTACTTATCCTCAGCGGTGGAGTTGGAGGGGTTATTGATGAGACACTTAAATATGATCCCGAGGTTATTGATTACGTAGAACTGGACCCCTTTTTATTAGAAGCCGTAAGAAATTTTCCTTTTCCCTTGAGCCAACGTGAACTTACCGATCCCCGGGTCAATATTCATCACAGGGACGGACGGCTGCATATTGAAAAAACCGATCAAAAATATGATGTTGCCTTTATCGGTTTTCGGGAACCTTCAAATCTCCAGGTCAACAGGTTGTTTACCCGGGAATTTTTTGAAAAAATCTCCGGACGGCTGGGTGAAGAAGGAATTCTGGCTTTCCGGCTTCCCGGTTCAATGGATTATCTTACTGAAGAGATGCAAAAACTTAATGCTTCCGTTCACCGGTCCCTGGAAAAAGTTTTCCCGGCCGTTCTTCCCATACCCGGTGATGACGGGATACTTTATCTTGCCGCAAACTCTGGTCCGGTTTTAGATATTTCCGTCGACAATCTATACGAACGCCTCCGGCAGAGAGAAATCGAAACAAAACTGGTCAGTTCCGGTTACCTGGCTCACCGGCTTGACCTCCAGCGCCGGCAGTGGCTGAAAAATAACCTTGATATACCGGTTGTTCGCTCAAATATAGATTTCCGTCCGGAAGCGGTCTATTATTCCCTGGCTCACTGGTCATCTATCTTCACCCCCGCCCTTCGGGGGCTTTTCAAAACCCTGGAAACTATTTCTCTTCCTCTTGTTCTTGGAGGGTTCATACTCTTTTTCATAGTTATCGCCGGCGCCGGTGGAGCCTATGGGGACTTCCTCCGGCCCGCGCTTTTGATTGCTATCCTGGCAACCGGCTTTTCAGGGATGCTTTTTGATCTTATCTTGATTTTTGCTTTCCAGAGTATTTACGGTTACGTTTTTTATTGGGTTGGACTGCTGATAACAGCTTACATGACCGGTTCTCTGCTGGGCGCTATTGCTTCAAATCGATTGATAAGCATGAATAAAAATCTCAAAAAGATTTTCCTGGGACTTGAATTATTGCTGGTTCTCTTTGCATTGCTGCTTCCTTACGTTCTGTTAATGCTAAATAACCTGGTTGGCCTGGGCTATCCATTTCATTATCTGTTTCCTCTTCTTTCCTGTGCAGCCGGCCTGTTTGTGGGCGGGCAATTTCCGCTGGCCAACAGTATTTATATTGCCGGTGATAAAACTAAAGTAGAAAGAACCGCCGGGTTGCTATATGGCGGTGATCTGCTTGGAGGATGGGTTGGGGGAATAATCGGTGGCGTGGCCTTATTGCCCCTCCTGGGCCTTGTGGAAACTTCCCAGCTTGTTGCCGGAGTAAAAATCCTCACGCTTTTGCTGGTGGCTTTTGCTTTTTTAAGGAGTGAAAATTATTGATTAATAAAAAGCGGAAGATTGAATTTATTATTTTCGGTGCTCTGGCTGTTCTTTTCCTGCTTGTTTTTGCTACTGTAATTTCTACCGGTTACTTCGAAGGTGAAAAAGAAAGACTGGAGGTTCGAAAGGGCGAAGTAACCAGCGGCCAGGTGGAGGTGGACCCCGGTAAGAATAAGATCAGGTTTCCCGCCCGGGTCCGGCGCACGGAAGGGAAAATAACTTTTCTGCTTCACCTCCGGGGTTATGAATGGCTGAAAGAACAATCGGCTCTTGTATCACCGGCTCACCTGGCCCACCTCCAGGAAGCTATTGCCCTTCTGGACTGGGAACTCTGGGATTATCTCTGGTATAACCAGGAACTACCGGATGGTTACAGACTTGAAATAATCCTTCGCGGAGCCGATAAAACTGTAGAATCTCCGGCCCTGGTCCACGAGAATCCGGCGCTTGTTCAACTGCTATTTTTTGGAACCCCCTACTTCGATGAGGTCGCCCTTGGCACCTCTTCAATACTTGATTGCCGCAACTGTCCCCTTTATTCCCGGGAAAAACAGTTAATTGAGGAAGAAATCACCGGTGGCCGCCAACTAACCCTCCAGGATTTCCCTTTCCATAAAGGAGAAAAGGTGGAAGTGACTATTCAAGTGGAAATAGCGGAGGAACAGTTATGATTGCCCGGGCCCTGGAGCTTTTCCTGCTCGGGCTGGCGGTTTCCTATGGACCCTGTCTGGCCTTCTGTGCCCCGGCTATTCTTGCTTATATAGCCGGCACCAGTCGTAGCTGGCGCAGTGGATTGAGTTCCGGAGTAATTTTTAGCCTGACCCGTTTTGCCGTCCAGGTAGTTTTGATCACAGCAGCGAGCTGGCTGGGAATTATTCTAACTGAAACCCTCCACCGGCGGCTCGATACTCTCCAGCTACTGGCCGGGGTATTTGTTGCTGTGGTTGGGATTATAGTCCTCCTTGGCGGTTCTAAGTTTAAATTCTGTCCCCGGACTTCCGGCGGCGGCGCAGCTTTCCTCGGTTTTATCGAAGGGGCAACTCCCTGTCTTCCTTTCCTGGGGGTTCTTGTTTACACCGCATTCCGGGCCCGAACCACGACCGAAGGGCTGGTTTTTGGTTTGGCTTTTGGCTCCGGGGCTCTACTCTCCCCGATCCTCTTTTTATCCCCCTTGCTGGGCGGACTGGCGGGGAAATTCTCGGCTGGTAATGGGCACAATATCCTCTTCAAATTAAGCGGGCTTCTACTGGTTGGATTTGGTTTATTTCTCGCCCTGGCCTGAAGGTAATATCTAACGGATATTACCATTTTGCTTTCAGCAAGGTATATACTACAGTTTTATTTTTTTACATATATTCCCGGGCGTATTTGCCTACCAGGGGTAATTCATACATTTGTCCGTTAAATGCCTTATACATTAAAAACAACCAGAGAATGATAATAAGCGGCATTATCAGCAACGAAACAAAGCCCAGGATTCCGGCAACAATCCAGCCAAGTATGGGAATGAACCCCAAAAACGCTAAAAAGAAAGACCACAGGATGGAAAGCACGAAAAGTCCACCAAAAACAATGATACTCTGCATTGCGTGGAAACGTATAAATTCGTTATCTTTTTCAATCACATAAAAAAGTATCCCCGTAATTATCCCCAGCAGGTAACTGAGCGCTCCGCCAACATTAGGTTCCATCCCCGTGCTCGTATCCTTTGTGCTTCCGCTTTCATTGGGCTGTTCTTCCATGTTTCTTCCCTCCTTCTAAAAATTAATAACACTACTTGGATTATAGCCGGCAAAATTTAAAAAACAAGGATAGCAGGATTGAAATATCCATAAGTTTTAAAGCCGGCGCAAATATTTCGGAGGAACCATTTCGGCCAGCACAACCGGTCCCGCCTTCAAGAATGTTACTTCATCGGCTTCGGAGGCTTGAACTTCCAGTAGAACCGGCTCCGGGTGGTGCCTGTGGCCTACCCTGAGCGCTTCTTTTTGTGTCCAGGACAGGTGAACATATCTTCTTCCCATGGGCTTGAGCCCCTCGTTTGTTATTTTGTCCCAGGCTCCGGGTGAGGTACCGTGATAAAACGAAGATTCGGGTTCTATTTCCGGATATTCGAGCTGCACATCGATACTGTGGCCGTAACAGGCCCTTACCGCTTCCCCCTGGACTTCAAATCGTTTTACATCGGGCGCTAATAGCTTCTTTTGTAACTCCTCAACCGAAAGATTATTCCACCCCATTTCTATCAAAGCGGCCAAAACTTCCTCCAGATCTGCAAATCCCTGCTCGTCCAGGTCCAAATTTCCATCTTGGGGGGCATGACGCAAGAGATACGAGAGAGTCTTAGAAAGCTTGGTTTTCATATAAAACCACCTACGGTCTTAACAAATTTTACTTTACGTTAATGCTCCGCGCCACCGGTGGGCCTCTGTATTTAATACCACAAGTTAGCGTTCGGCCTTTAAAATCACAACGTCAAGTCCCTGTTTTTGTGTAAAAATGACTTTTGTTCGAAATATAAACCGATTGCAAATGGCTTCCCTCGGAATAGAGAGGATGTCCAGGAAAATGAGGACAAGAGTTTTTACACAATTTATGGACATGGCCTTCACAACCGTTTGCTCATAACAAAATCATCCATGAAATATCCTTGGCCAATGCTTTTCTTATTTGCTTCTTTAATTGAAAATCCCTGCTTCTTATACCATTCAATCGATGAGTCATTATCTTTATTTACCCGGAGCCAGATTCGCTCCAGGTTACGTTCTTTGGCTTTTTGCCGGGCAAAATTCATGAGATAAGTCCCCAGACCGTTTCCCCTGTATTCACTACGCACATAGATTTTGCTGATCTTCAGGTTGTTATTTTTTTCAACCAGCGCCAGGTATCCAACCGCCTTCCCATCAACCTCCAGCAGAAAATATTCACAACCTTTTTCAACCTGGGAGGATATTGCTTCCGGACTCTGAAACTCATCCAGCATATATTCGACCTGCTTGCGGCCAATAATAGGTACGTAATGCTCGGTCCAGATCTGTTTGGCCAGTTTAGAAACCGTTTCAATATCATCAGCATCTTTTACCTTGCGGATCTTTTTCAACGGACAACCCACCTCTTTAATTATCACCAATCATAAAAATGTTGAGTCCATTAAAACTGGTAAAAATACCTTACGTAAGCATTCCCTCGATAATCAGGTTAACCGCCTCGTCCTCACTTAATCCCCGGGACATTAAAGTCTCCAGCTGTTTGGAATCCACGCTGCCAATCGCCGCCTCGTGGGTTATGTGGGCTTTAGGGTCGTTCACTTCCACGGTCGGTACCGCCCGGGCTACAGCTTCGTCCTGGACAATCTCCTTACAGTCCACGTGCCCCCGGGCAAACGGGGCCCGGGCAATAAGTTCGTTGTTAACAACGGCCCGGGCCTGGTCCTGCACCGCAATATGGGAGGTCAAGACCCCCCGGGCTTCTTCCCCGAGAAGCTGCCCGGACTCGGTAATTGAAATCTCATCCTTCCCCCGGCCGTTAACACGGGCCAGCATCTCAAAAACTCCCCGCTCGTGACATCTTAGATTGTAATCTATGTCCATCCTCCCTACCCTGCCCCGGATAAGTTCAAATTCGGTCTCAAATCTGCCCCCTTCTTTTATCTCAACATCGGCCCGGGGGATAACATTCACTCCACCTTCGGGACCGTGAATATGGCGCTCAAAATAGAAATAAGTGGCGTTTTTACCCACGGTAATCCTGGCGTCCATCTCATGGCGCACATCGGTGGCGTTGGGAAATGTACAGTAAGCCTGGAAATTTGCCTCCGCTTCTTTTTCTATCGTTATATCCAAATCAACCTTCTGTTTCCCCTCTTTGTCCAGGAGCCCGAAACAGATAATCACGCCCCCATCCAGTTTTGTGCCCTCCTTGAGAACAAAATCGGCTTCGACCGCATCCGGTTTTTCCCGCGCGTCTACTTCCAGTCCCTCAACAAGGTTGGCCCCGACAACTTCATTGCCATGGATTTCTATATGAGCTTCGTCTTCGGAATCCGGTCGGCATCCACCACCTATTGAGTCGTAAAGCGCATCAACAATTTTAGTACCCATTATTCTACCTCCGCAACTTCATGAGCATCCTCGTCCGGACAGAGCATGCATTTTTGTTTAAAAAACTCACCGATCTTCTCCGGGCTACCCTTGTCTATCATACGCCCGTGACAGAGCAAAAATGCGTGATCCGCTTCCTCAAGAACTGTCATACTGTGGGTGATTAAAATAACGGTAATTCCCTGTTTTTTCATGTACTGAATTGCATCAAATATTTTTTCCAGGGCTCCGACGTCAATCCCTGAATCCGGCTCATCCAGCAGGACCAGCCGGGGTTCCATCATTAAAATACTGGCCAGTTCAATCCGCTTGCGTTCCCCACCGCTCAACGTCTCGTCAACCGCCCGGTCCATGTATTTTTCAGGGGCAAGGCCTACTCTTTGAAGCACTTCCTCAATCTTCTCCGGGTCGGGATTGTTCACCCCGCAGCCAATGAACTTTTTCACCAGAAGCCCTTCAAACCGGGCAGGCTCCTGCCAGGCCATCGTGATCCCCAGCTCCGCCCGCCGGTTGGGGGTAAGTTTGGTGATATTTTCTCCTTCAAATAAAATATTTCCCTTCACACCCCGGTACTCTTTTAAACCCATTATTGCCCCCGCAAGTGACGATTTCCCGGCCCCGTTTGGACCGATTATCGCATGGATGTGTCCGGCCCAGAACTCTGCGTTCAACCGGTCAAGGATCTTTTCACCCTCAAATTCAAGCTCAATATCCCCAAGCTCCAGTATTGCCATCTGTCTCAACTCCAATTTCATATTAAGACTTCACTGTATTGTCCCGGCATTTCGTTTAACCTGGTCTTGTTTGTGGTCAGAATTCTAAAAGAATATATCTTATCAATGTTTTTTAAGAAATTTCATTATTTTTCTCAAGTCGGGTTTTTAGAAGGTCGATAATTATAATAGGTCAGGGATGGAACAATGTTATTTACAAAAATTCGTTTCAAGGAGGAGACGAGTCATGATTACCCCACCAGGATTATCTAATTCCACTTCTACGGTGTCTTCAGGGAGAGCAAACAACAGATTTGCATCCGCCCGGGGGCATGAAAATAACCAGGGACTTCAGAAAAACAATATAGGCCCGGAAAACGCCAATCTGGCGAACCTACGCCGGCGAGCCGCCCTGTTGTTGAATGTGGAACATAATTTTGACGGTGTTGTTACCACCGAAGCTGGCGATAGACTTGAGTTTAGCAGTCAACTGTCCTTTGAACTTTCACATAGCCGGGAATTTGAAATAATTGCCCGAGAAAACCAGGAGGCCATTGAACGGGCCTACGGGCTCCGTGAACCGGGAAACAGCGGTGAAAATGGCGAAGACAACGATCTCTCCGGCGTCCAGCAACTTGACGCCATGGTGCCCGAGTTTGCTAACTCCGAGAACACCTCGCAGAGAATTTTTGACTTCGCCCGGTCGATGCTGCCCTTCTTTCTTGCTTCCGCTGATCGCAACGGTAATAACGAACTAACGGAAGAAAATTTTGAAGAGTTCATGGATATGATGCGAAATTCGATTGACGAGGGATTCCGCCAGGCCGGGGATATAATCCGGGGATTATCGCTTATGAACGAGGACCTTGGCGGGCTGATAGAACTAACTTACAACAAAGTACAGGAAAAACTTGATAGTTTTGAAGAAGAGACTCTCGAGCAAATACAGGCCGGCGACCGGCAAACAGAAACGGAAAAACAACTCGGTGGGCCACCTGTGGGCGGCCATATAAACTCCAGCTACGAGATGAACTTCAACTACGAAACCCAAACATCAGTAGAATACGCCGCCTGAAGCTGATACAACGGAGAATCTACCGCCGGCTGGACTTTTGGCATTCAACCTTTGCCGCACAACTTCCGGGCGCATTTTTTTGCGTTTTCTACGACTTCTTCTTTATTTTTAACTTTTCCGTCTTCTTTCAGGATCTTCCCTTCGCTGATCACAAAATCAATTGCTCCCGGGTGTAGAGCGTAAGAAATCGTTGATTTAAGGTCGTGCAAGGGATTCATCGCCGGTTTGTTCCGATCGATAGCCGGCTTTATTCTATGCTAACCGCTTTCCTTCCATTCCAGCAGTTCGTTCAGCAGAGTGTTGGAGGCAAAACCAAAGGCAAAGGCTGTGGCAAAGACCTGGAAACCGACGGTGAAGTCCGTTACCTGGATCGACTCAACCTCATAGTAAGGAAAAATAAGGATCATCACAATTCCGGCAATAAGAGCGCCCCCTATTGCCTGGTATAAAAACTTCATACTGAATCCTTCGATTTTTCCCTGCTTCAACTTCCGGATAAAAGGCAGGAGAGTTCGCGCCAGTATTCCCAGGAAAATGCCGGCTAAAATTAAAGTTATTTCCAGTTTTGATCACCCCGGTAATAGTTTTGACTTCCGTTCAGAGTGTAAATACTAATTATGGACTGCGCAAGTGATTCATTCGGAGTTATAGTTGCCCGAAATAAAGGTTGGAATTTATTGATTGGAATGAGATTATTATCTGTCATGTGATTTGCAGGCAATTTTATCTATCTTGTGATATTTTAAATTTTTCAAAGGGAGTGAGAAACAATGTCATTGAAAAAATATTTTGAAGAAACTGAAGGAACCGGTGTTCTTTCCACCGCCGATGGTGAAGGAAAGGTTAATGCTGCCGTCTATGCTCGTCCCCATTTCCCGGAGAAAGACGACCGCAAGCTGGCCTTTATTATGACCAGCCGGCAGAGCTACAGTAACATCCAGGCCAATCCCCATGCCGCATACCTGTTTATAGAAGATAAACAAGGCTACGCCGGTAAAAGACTTTACCTTAAAAAAATAGGTGAAGACGCCTCCCCGGAAACCGTAAAAAAGTTCCGCCGCCGGGAGTGGAACGAGGATGAAGACCTCTCCGACAGGCAGGTTGTCTACTTCAAAGTTGAAAAAGAAAGACCACTTGTTGGGGACTCATAGACCACACCGCCCCAATTACCGAATATAGTCCCTGTGAAAAATGTTATAACTATATCCTTTGTTAATATCATTTCCTCTTCACCGGGAGGAATGATCCTAACAAAATAACTTCTTAATGATCATGCTGTTCTTCGTCTGTCTCTTCGTCCTCCCTCATTTCGTGCATCATCTCCATTCCCCGTCTCATCATTCGACTTCTCCTCTTTTCAGCCTCAACCAGTTCCGTAAGTAGCTTCTCGACGACTTCCAATTTTTCTTCACCTTCGCTGGTTTTCAATTCCTCCAGCAGGTCGTCAAGTCGTTCAACACGTTCCTCGGACTTTTCAATCATCTGCCGGTGCATATCTGGAACATGATCTACTGCATCTCTTCCTCTTCTGCCCTCTCTATGGCCATGGGACTCGGTAACATCGAATTCCTGGCCAAGATGATGATGACTGAGACCAATACCGGGAAAACCAATTAAAAAGTAAAAACCAGCAGAAGCAAACACTCCAAGAATAGCTAACGTAATTAAACGCTTCATAACAAATCACTCCTCAGAAAAAATCAACCAAAATTCTATCTCCATAATACTACTGAAAAACAACCTCTAATTCCTCATTAATACCGTAACATAAAAAAATAATATGTGTCACAAAAACTTCTTTCGTATCCCCCTTTCCGCCTCCCAAAGTTTTACGCTTTTGACTTAGCCCCCCGCTCCCCGCCCTTTACGTTCCCGGCTTTTGACCCTGTTGTTTTTCTTTTTCGCCTGCTCGTGCCTTACCCCTTCACACTCTCCACCGCTTCCTCAGGCGACAGGTTGGATGAAAACTCAAAACGTGGATGATCCCAGGTGTTAACTCCATAAACCGGCCGGTTATTTTTTATCGCAAAAGCAATCTCAGAAAGTGTTCCTTCGGCTCCCCCAACAGCAATAACAGCCTCCCCGGCGAGGACGTTGGGCAAATTACGGGCTTCCGCCAGTCCCGTCGGTATAACCACGTCCAGGTATTCGTTGGCGTCGGCTGTTGTTTTCCCCATTAATATTCCCACGGTAAGTCCCCCGTCATTTTCTTTCATTCCCCGGCAAACCTCACGCATCACGCCGCCGCGCCCGCCGCAAACAACCGTAAATCCTGTCTCCGCAAGTAATTCCCCCACCCTGTAGGCCAGCCGGGCCGTCTGATCGTCCGGCTGACTGCTTCCAATTACAGTAATCTGTTTTTGACCCATCCATATCAAATCCTCTCACCATAAAAAAAGTTATTAATCAGTTGATCTGTTTTTAGGCTAAGTTAATACCCGACAGGCGCCAGGGAAAAGACCGAAAAGATCTTTCCCGGAAATGAGAAAAACCTGTTCCAGGGATGAGTTATCAACTAAAATAATATCCGAAACCGGTTTTTGTTGATTACAATTCTGTTCCACAGGAGGGACAATAGTCGTATTCTTTGTCTGTTATATGGTGGTCGCAGTTCGGGCAGGTGTTTGGCACCGGGGCAAGTTCAACAATCAGTTCGCCTTCCTTAACCGGGACCATCTTGCGGTCTTTCTGGTAGTTTGCTGATTTCAAAACTCTTTTTACCATTCCGTCAGTTGGAGCATTAACCGCTTTTTCCTGTTTCATTATACTGACGTTAAAAATTTCATCTCCTTCTTCAACAATTACCCCCGGGTGGACGTATGTCGCCCATAAATCACCGTTACAGGGCGCAGCTACGTGATAAGGATTGTCGGAATCGGCCATTTCAATCCCGGAGTCGGCCCCCACGGTTGGTTCCTCTGTTTTTACCTGGTATTCAAAGGTTTCGCTGTCGAGACTATAGCGAACAAGCTGATAGCCCCGCTCGTCCGGTTCATCGATAGCGATAATTTTCATGACGTGCGGTTTATCATTGTGATCAAAAAATTCCAGTTCTTCTCCCTCCGGCAAACCTTCAAACCAGACGTCTACCGGTATATTGTTGGGATCGCCGAACTTCTCCTGGAATCGTATGGTTTTAAGTGCGTCCCCGGGATGGTTAAGATAGATAACCAGTTCTTCCTCTGACGGTTCACGATTGAGCTGGTCGGCCAGCTCTTTTTTCTCTTTTTCTATATCCACCGGTTCCAGTTTATTCAGCGGTGAAGTTTTAGTCCGGTTGTTAAGCGCATACTTGTAATTGTCGCCGAAGGCTGATTTGTAAACCCAGTCGGGGGGGAAACCCAGGGGTAACCGGCCGTATTCGCCCAGCAGAAGGTCCCGGAAAGCGTCGTTGGAATCGCGGTATATTGCCAGTCGATCTTCCTTAACTTTACTGCTTAATTGTTCCTCGGGAGTGCTGGTTACGGTTTCCAGGGTATCAAGTAAAAATTCCACCTCGGCCGTCCCACCACGTTTATAAGCTGAAGTTACGGCCAGGAATGCGGTATTCCAGGTTATCTGGGATCCGGGAGTAACATCGTGATAGCGAACAACCTTCCTCGTGAGGGCCAGGAAATCAAGGATGTAGGGCAAAAGATGGATATAGCCCTGTTTCATGGCTCCTTCCTGGGAGGAAGAGGTTGCCCCGCCGGGCATACCGTGGCGGGTAACATCATAGTCCGGTCCCTGGAACCAGGGGGCAACGTAGCGGTCGAAATAGGGCATTATCTGTTTCAATAAGAAATTGGTCGCCCGCAGCGCATCTTTGTTGAGGTTATTTTCCAATCCAAGCTCCCCTTCCATGTAGGCGGCCGTGGCCAGGACATCCCCCTGGCCGTACCAGCGCACCGCAGCACTCATCCCCGGATCAACAATATCTGCCCCGGCGGCCGCCGCAGCGCCGACGGCCGGCACAAACAACCCGTCGGTGCAGTGGCGGTGATAGTGGACTATGATGTCCGGATATTTATCTTTCACCGCTTCTACTAACGAACTGATAAAACGGGGCGGACAGACTCCGGCCATGTCTTTAAGCCCGAGTATTATTTTACGACGGGCTTTTTTTTCGTCCAGACCGCTAACGCTGGCACTCATCTGCACGATGTCATCAACTATTTTCATATAGTGTTTAACATCAAACCCTTCGGTCCAGGATAACGATACAGCCGGTTCAAAAATATTTTCTTCAGACTGCAGAACCACGTCGGCAATCGGCTGCATATTTTCAATATGATTTAAGAAATCAAAACAGCGGACAACATCATAATGGTCGCAGATCATTCCCCCGGTCAGCTCCATCATGTTCTTGGGCTGGGGTTTATAGCCGAGGAGATTGGTAGAACGGGTAAGTATCTGCTTGGGGGTCCGGGGAGCAAACTGGTTCCATTCGTAACCTTCGGTAAAGGGGTATGTCATGTTCGCCAGCATCGCCACGTGAAAATGAGCACCACCGGCATTTTCCATTGAGAAGAAGCCGCAGCGGTCAAGCAAGGGACCGACAAGCCTGTCCTCGGCCAGCCGGAAACGATTGCCACTGTTGGACTGGGTAATATCACGCGGGGTTGTATCGGTGAAATGAATA
>CAZKRS010000013.1:0-18214 GCA_964555265.1 uncultured bacterium
GTGGACGTGTTGCTGGGGTCGGAGAAGAAAAAAGTAAAAAAATGGAATCACGACGAGTTATCAACCTACGGAATAATGAAAAAAAGAACCGCTAACTTTATCCGGCACATGGTTGACCAGCTCCTCGGCCAGGGATATCTGAAACGGAAACAGCCCCATAAAACTCTGGCGGTAACCAAAAAGGGCTGGAAAATTTTAAGAGGAGAAGAGCCGCCGCTGTTGGTCAGACCGGTCAAGAAAAAACAGGGAAAAACTGAACGGAAAACTCAAAAACCAGCGCCGGAACTTGACGAGGAGGGGCGGGAGTTGTTTGAGAAACTACGGGATCGGCGCCAGAAGCTGGCCGTGGAGAATGAACTGCCGGCCTACATGATTTTTCACGACCGGACTTTAAAAGAGCTGGCCGCCCGCCGGCCGCAAACTCTTGAAGAACTGACAGGTATCCACGGGGTTGGAGAAGTCAAGAAAAACCGGTATGGCGATAAATTTCTGGAAGTAATTTTGGGGGAATAAAGAAGAGGAAATAGAGATTGGACAACGGCATGAGCAAACAGAGATTGAGTGAGAGCAACTTCAAAAGCGGATGGAGATTAAATAAGTTTGATTATTAATCAAAGCAAGGGATTGGTTCATTACGTGCGGGAAAAAAGCAGTATTTCCTGGAGTTTTGACGCCCGGGGATTGCTGCGGGCTGTGGTTAGAGAAAACAAAAAATATAAGAGGGGATTCAGCGGCCGGCTGCAGGAGATAAAACTCCGGCCGGCTCCGGGAGTAAAAAAAAAGCAGGCCCGGTTTATTGGAGGACCTGAAGCGGAGGAGCTTATTAAAAAATTTCACCGGGAAGCGCAAGAAGAATGTGGGGAGGAAAGTAAAAAAGATGAGTTTAGGGAGCTAACCGGGGAGTATGATCGACAAAAATACAGGTTGAATGTTGAAGAATTCAGAAACACCTGGGGAAGGATTCCGATATTACCGCCCGATCAATACCGGGCGTTGGTATTTAACTTTACCAGTGGCTGTTCCTATAACCGTTGTAATTTTTGTGAATTTTATAAGGGACAGGAATTTGACTGGAAAAATCCCGAAGAATTTCGGGAACATATCGAGGCCGGACTTGCCTTTTTCGGGCCGGTGTTGCCTTTTTTTACCGAGATATTTCTGGGAGCCGGTGATCTGCTGGCCGCCCCCTCTGAAGCCGCAGCAGGAGCGCTTGAGCTTGTTGGCGGCCACCCGGAGCTTGAGGGAATGCCCGTCCACTGTTTTGGTCCCGGTTTTTGGGGCCAGAAGCATGGGAAAAATGAATTAAAGAGGCTGGTTGACCGGGGGCTGAAACGGGTCTATTTCGGGCTGGAATCGGGTAGCCGGCGGGTGCTGGAGCGGCTGAACAAACCATTTGGTCCGGGGGAATTCCGGGATAGTTTTAAGCTCTGCCGCCAGGCGGGCGCGGCGGTGGGAATAATAGTTCTGCTGGGGGCCGGGGGAAGAAAATATTTTAAGGAGCATGTAGAAGAGACGGTTCAGCTTCTGAATGAGCTGGAGTTAGGAAAGGAGGACAGGATTTTTTTAAGTCCCCTGGCCGAAGGGAAGATTGGCTGGGCATCGGGTAATGAAGAGGAAGCGCTGGATGAGGGAAAAAAAATAAAGCAGGCCGGGATGATTAAAAAGAATCTTGATTATCCGCTGCCGGTCGCCGGATATGATGTTGATGATTTCATGTATTGAATTTAAACTGCCCTGAAAATTGTGGCGAGGAGCCGGTGGAGGTGGTTTGAAATTTGAAATTAAAAATTGGTAAAATCTAAATCCTGGCTTGCAATCACGGTATATCTGAATGAGAGGGAATCCTAAATGGTTATCCGGAGTGAAGATTCACGAAACAAAATTTTAGAATGGACGAAAGAGTTGGTCTCTTTTGCCACCTACCGCCGTTTTGAAGAAAACGACAAAAAATTTCAGGAAGAACTTACCGGGGCAATACAGTGGATCAAGAGATGGGCCCGAAAACGAAATATTAAATTTGATAACTGGAAAAAAAAGTGCTGCGGCTTGAAGTGGGAAAAGGGAAGCCGGAAATTGGAGTCGTAGCCCACCTGGACGTAGTTCCAGCGGAGGATGAGCCGTGGAAGAGCAAGGATCCGTTTAAAGTTACAGTAAATAAAGACGGCGACAGCACTGTCCTTACGGGGCGAGGAGTTGTAGATGACAAGGGTCCCCTGGCCAGTCTGCTTGTGGTCCTGGAGCGCCTGAAAGAGAATCCGGAAATATTCCCCGGGAAATTGAGTCTGGTCATAGATACGGCCGAAGAGGTGGGGTTGGACAATATGCGTAAATATTTTCGTGAAAATCAGAAACTTCTTCCGCAGGGGACGATGGTTATGGACGGATATTTTTCGCTGGTGGCCGGGGAGAAGGGACTGGGCTGGTTTGAGATAGAGTTAAACTGCCGGGATGATTCGGAGCTGAATAATGGCGGCTGGAAGCTGGAAGAACTTCAGGCGGGGGAGGCCTACAACCAGGTCCCCGGGCAAGCGGTTGCCCGGCTGGGGGTGCCGGGAAGCCGCCCTGAAAAAGAAAAGATCTTAAAAGGTCTTCCTGAACAGCTACTGGATCGAATACAGATTGATTTTGAAGGCGATAAGCTGGTGGTTAGAGCCGAGGGAAAGACCGCCCATGGTTCAACTCCCGGGGAGGGAGTAAATGCGATTGGCCCCCTGGCTGGCCTGCTCAGGGGGCTGGAATTTGCCCGGAAGAGAGACGCGGCCTTTGTTTGTTTTTTAAACCGGATGCTTGATGATGAATGTAACTACCGCTGGGATGGAAGCTGGCTGGGGATTGAGGCCGGTGATCCCCGGTTTCCAACGGGAACAACGGTTAATCTGGGGGAGCTAAAACTTGAAGAGGGAAATTTGAAACTTGGATTTGACGCCCGGCTGGTTCCCGACCAGGACCCGGAAGAAATACTGGAGGGATTGCCGGGAATGGTTAAAAAAATAGCTCCGCCGGCCGGCCGGCTCGAGGTGCGAAAAATAACGGTCGAAGATCCACTGCTTGTGGATCTCAAGCAGCCGCTGCCGGCTGCTGCCCTGGAGGCCTACAGGGAGGTTACCGGTCGGGAAGATGCAGAGCCCGTCTACATGGGCGGCAGAACCGACGCCACGGCGATTCCCGGGGGGTTTGCTTTTGGATTGATGAGATACCCGGAAGCGTCATTTTACAACTTTCACGGGGCTGAAGAAAAAGTCAGGCTGGAGGAACTGGTGGAAGCGGCCCGGATTTATGAAAAAACGCTCCAGAAGCTAAAAATAGGGCCATGTCCGAAAAATGTGTAAAAAATCTCTTGTTCTCATTCTCTCCAGCACTCAATCGGAAGTTAAATAAATACGACTTCAGTTGCAGCTGGTAAGTCCCGATTGAGTGCTGGGTCCGAGGTTTATATCCCGCATAACAGGAACCTCATTTATCTGTAAATGGATTACTGGTATAATACAGTTTAGTTTATAATCCTAAAAAGGCAGGGGTTTGCAATGTTTATTAAAAAACTAATTTTTGTAATTGGACTGGGATTGATTTTAGCAGCGCCAGGAGGATGTGCTTTAATTGAGGAACCTGCGGGGGAAGAATTGATTGTTGAGCAGCAGGAGGAGATAAAAACGCTGGAAGAAAGGGAGGCGGAACTTGAAGAGGAAATTGAAAGATTGGAAGCGGTGCTGGCTGAGCGGGATGAAGATATTGACCGGCTTCAGGCCCAGATAGAGGCCCCGGAGGAAAAAAGAAAAAGACTTGAGGAGTTGAGAGAAGAAAATATCAGGCTTGAGGAGTCACTTGAAGAAATCCGAAAAGCCGAGACGAGACGTGTGGGCGAAGACGTAATAGTTACCCTTGATGCGGAAATACTTTTTGATTTTGGCGATCCTGAGCTGCGCGCCCAGTCCCGGCGAACCCTGGATGAGCTGGGGGAAATTATTGCTGAATACAGTGACCGGCCGATAGTAGTCGAAGGGCATACCGATAATATACCGGTGAAACCGGGTTCTCGTTTTCCCACCAACTGGCATCTCTCGGCCGCCCGGGCGGTTAGCGTGGTGGACTACCTGGTC
This sequence comes from uncultured bacterium, assembly GCA_964555265.1. Taxonomy (GTDB): domain Bacteria; phylum T1Sed10-126; class T1Sed10-126; order T1Sed10-126; family T1Sed10-126; genus CAZKRS01. The sequence goes on from CAZKRS010000013.1 coordinate 4,098, forward strand.
GAGGAGCATAATTTGACCCCCGAACAATTTTTTGCCGGCGGATATGGAGAATATCGACCAGTTAAGCCCAACGATTCCGAGGAAAACAGGGCTAAAAACCGGCGGGTTGAAATAAATTTTCTCCCTCCCGACCTGGAAGAAGAAGTTATAAAACCGGGAAGGTAGCCCGGGATTTCAAAACCAAAGATAAAAATTTATGTTAGGTCGTATCTGAATGGTAATACTGTGCGCACAATTTAATTTTATTATTGAACTGTCATTTCTATTTTTGCTACAATTACAGGTAGTGTTGATCAAGAGAAGTAAGTCTCGCCGGCAGCCAGCCGGCTTTTTTTATGTACAGCAGGCTTATGTACATAAAAAAACTCCTGGCCCGTGAGGGACAGGAGCTTTTTTTAAGTCTGTTTTACAGAGCGGATGCTTCAGCAAGTGAAACGTCCGTTGCGGCGAGACCTTTTTCAGTTTCTTCCAGTTCGAACTGAACTTCGTCGCCTTCGCTTAAAGACTTGAAGCCTTCGGACTGGATGGCGGAAAAGTGAACGAAGACATCTTCGCCAATTTCCTGCTCGATAAAGCCAAAACCTTTATCGTCGTTGAACCACTTAACAGTTCCGGTTTCCATTACGGTTACCTCCTTAAAACAAAAAATACTTCTCCTGGTACGGCAACCGTAATTACTGAACAATTACAACTGCATACAGGTAAAAAGCTTTGCTACTACAACGAGTATACATTAATAAACGATGAATGCCAGCAAAAAACGGGTATTTTTTGATATGATTGACATTGAGAGGCTATACAAGTAAACTTCAGGGCTTAAATCATCACACACAATAGAGATAAGATAAATTTTTTAAGGGAGATGTGCAAAAAATGTTTGAACAGTCGATTGAGCAGACGGATCCGGAAGTAGCCGCGGCTATCGGTGAGGAAATAAAGCGCCAGGAGAACAACATTGAGCTGATAGCATCAGAAAATTTTGTCAGCCGCAGCGTTCTGGAGGCAGCCGGTTCAGTAATGACCAACAAATACGCCGAAGGTTATCCCGGCCAGCGTTACTACGGCGGTTGTGAGAACATGGATACCGTCGAACAGCTGGCCATTGACCGGGCCTGTGAGCTGTTTGACTGTAAATATGCAAATGTCCAGGCCCACTCGGGCAGTGGAGCTAACATGGCCACCTACATGGCTCTGATTGAGCTGGGCGACACCATTTTAAGCATGGATCTGTCCCATGGTGGGCATTTGTCCCACGGAGCTCCGGTTAGTTTCAGCGGCAAGTGGTATGATGTTCATCATTACGGGGTTAACGAGGAGACAGAAGTTATTGAACCGGATGAGCTGCGGGAAGCCGCCCATGAAGCAAATCCCGATCTTATAGTTGCCGGATACAGTGCCTATCCTCGCGAAATACCGTTTGATATTTTCAGGGAAGTAGCGGATGAGGTTGATGCTTATCTTGTCGTTGATATTGCTCATATAGCGGGGCTGGTAGCCTCCGGTGAGCATTCCTCGCCTTTCCCGGAATCAGATGTTGTAACTACTACCACTCATAAGACCCTGCGCGGCGGCCGGGGGGGGATGATCCTCACCAACGACGAGAAGCTGGCTCAAAAAATCAATAAGGCTATTTTCCCCGGGATCCAGGGGGGACCGCTGATGCATCTTATTGCCTCCAAGGCGGTTGCTTTCAAGGAAGCACTTCAGCCTGAATTCAAGGAATACCAGCGGCAAATCAAAGCCAATGCCCGCCGGCTGGGGGAAGAGTTATCCTGCCGTGGATTCCATATTGTCTCCGGGGGAACCGACAGCCATCTTCTGCTGGTTAATTTAAACCCGAAAGATATTACCGGTAAAAAAGCGGAAGAAATCCTTGATGAGGTAGGGATTACCGCCAATAAAAACACCGTTCCCGGCGAAACCCGTTCGCCTTTTGTGACAAGCGGGATCAGGCTGGGAACACCTGCAGTAACCAGCCGGGGAATGAAAGAAGATGAAATGGAAATCATAGCTGAATTGATAGATAAAGTGGTATCCAATCCTGATGATTCCGGTATCCACGAGAAAGTAGCCGGAGAGGTTAGCGAATTAACCGCCCGGTTTCCTCTTTACCCGTTTTTGGATGACAGAGGTCTGGCCGGAGCAGGAATGTAAGACGGTTGCAAACTGCTTGTTGCAGGGTGATTTAATCCTATGAGTTTGCTGGCCGGTCTATACAGTCCCCGGGCCGACCGGTTATATCAGCCCCGGCCGGATCGTTATATATGTGCAGAGAGCGGGGGATATTTAAAACCGGTTTACGACTACAAAACTCTCAGTGAAACCCTGGATTTCGACTCTGCGTTTGCCGGGGAAAATCTTCCGGGACTGGGCCGGTATATTGATCTTTTACCGTTTAACAGGCCCGGGAATTTACCTCTTCTGCCCTCGGGACAAACCCCGCTGGTTCAATTTTCCTCTTTGTCTTCTGCAGGAAAAACCTATTTAAAACTGGAAAATTATAATCTTGCCGGGGGAAGTTATTCCCGGGCCCTGGCGGTAATGACGGGGATGGCCCGGGAGAATGAGTTTCCCGGTTTAATTGTCGCCCCCCGTCCGGGTCGGGCGGTGGCAACAGCCCGGCTGGTCAACTCGACCGGTTTAAAACCGGTCATGGTCGTCCAAAGCTCGCAACTGGATCAGAAGCCGGAGTTGACAACTGAAGCGAGCGGTACGATAATAGCGGTTGATAAGAAAAATTATGAAGAAATTTTTGAACTTGTTAATCAAACCGCCAGAGAGAGTGAATTTTACAACTGCAATGAGATCTATAATCCTTATGCCCGCGAGGGATATAAGACGATTGCGTTTGAGCTGGCCCGTTCGCCTGTTGAACCGGATACTGTTTTTATCCCTACTGTTACTGGTTGTTTGCTGGCTGGAATTTACAAAGGGTTTAATGAATTAAAAACACTGGGCTGGATTTCGGAGATGCCCCGGCTGATAAGTGTTGAAATTCCACCGGAATCATATATTGCTGCCGGTTTCAAGAGTAAAAATGAAACCCGCCGGGAGGAGTTTGAGGATACCGTCCGGCGGTCGGTGGACGGTTATTTTGCCCGGGAAGCGCTGGAAAAAAGCGGGGGAGAAGCACTGGTCGTGGGAGAAAAACGGTTAAAAGAAGCCGAGAAACTCTGCAGCAATGAGCTGGGGCTTAATTTGTCCCGGCGGAGCCTGGCCGGGCTGGCCGGCTGGTTGGAATTCAAAAAGAAGATAAATCCGGAGGCGGAAACAATAATTTTGCTTGATGGTCAAGAAAAAAAAGATACCGAAAACCCGGATCCGGTCCCGGTCCACCGGCTGGAGGAGTCTGAAAATTTAGAACAGGTTTTAGACGAAATTATTTCCGGGGAAGAATAATGGTTTTGGAGGCTGACGAAGGAGCCGGGGCGCGTAATTACAGGACCGCCCCAAAAGATTTGTCCCGCCGTGCCCTCCGGTGGGTAAAAAGAAGCGATACCAGGGTTCGGCGGGCTATAGACCTTCTGGAAGCCAACCTGGGGGAACCGTTAAAGAAGCAAAAACGGCCGCCATTAAGAGTCCTGGTCTTAACGATTCTCAGCCAGAATACCACCGATAGTAACGCCCTGGCCGCTTATGAAAACCTGCTGACGAGGTTTCCCGCCCAAGATCCCCCCCACGGTCAGCCAGATCTACTTCCCCGGGATGAGTCCGGGGCAATTGATAAGGTAAAAATCAGGATGTCGAGGGTTGCCGATCTTTTCCCCGACCACGACTGGTCAAAGATGGCTGAAGCGTCCCGGGAAGAACTCAAGAAATTAATAAGTCCGGCCGGTCTGCAGGAGAGCAAGTCCTTTACAATCAGGAATATTTTTAACCGGCTTGAAGAAACCGGAGTAGATTTTGAACTTGATGGATTAATTTCAGGTCGAACGACTGAAGAAGCCATAGATATTTTAACATCAATAAAAGGGATTGGAGTCAAGACGGCAGCTGTTACCCTGCTGGAAAGCAAAGGAGCCGATGTATGTCCCGTTGACACCCATGTTCACCGGGTCAGTGTGCGGCTGGGTTTTGTTGCTCCGGGCAGTTCCCGGACAAAAACCTACCGGCTTTTGCAGGATCAAATTCCGGAAGGCAAGGGTTACAGTCTTCATCATAACCTGCTTAGTTTTGGTCGTTCAATATGTACAGCAAGGAGTCCGGACTGCGGGAGCTGTTTTCTCAACCGGTTGTGCCGGGATTACCGCTGTGAACAGAAAAACGAGGAGTTAAAGATTAAATACGTGGGCGAAAGTTAGCAGAGCAAAAATTCCTGCAGGGGGCCGACATCCGGTTCGTCTTCGAACCAGTTTAATTCAAATTCAACTCCGGAAATTGCCTCGCGGATTGCCTGTTGAACCTTTTTCTTATCCCGGGAGTTGAGTTTTTTGCCCATGATAAGGAACTGGTTGAGCCTGATTTTGGTTATATTCAGCTCAAAATCCAGGGGATCAAGAGCATCCTCGAGCATTTCCTTGAAATCCTCACCGAAAAACAGTCCTTCTTCTTTACGGCGGTCGAGAAAATCGGGAATAGAGGCGAGCAGGTAATCGGTGTAGCCAGTCCGGATACGTTTTTTAAGCATATCACGGACGGCTTCCACGAGTTCTTCCTGGTATTCATCTATTTTATTGTCAAGAACCATTCCCCGGACTGCCTGGCAGACCTGCGTGCCCCAGATTTCCATCCAGTTTTGCTCCTGTTCATCCAGCTTTCGGGATAGTTTCATATACAAAACACCGTTAAGATTTTTTCCAACCTTAAGCGGGTAGGCCCAGTTCATCTGCTGAAGGGGTTCGGGCCATTCTTCTTCGGGTTCAAGTTCTACAGGTTCTCCGGCCTGGTCAACGACTTCCAGGGACGGGGAGTGGGAGGGGAGGAAAAGTGGATTATCAAGCTCGGGTCTGCTGTAGGGGGCGACAAAGACCTCGCCGTCCCAGATCATTGGTATAAATGCTTCCACGTCATAAAGCGTCTGCATTGCTTCGTCAAGGACAGGGAAGAAAATTTCCGGGTCGCCGCTTTCATTGAGCATACTGCCGACGTTCTGGATTGCCTGGAGTTGAGCGAGAGATTCTTCCCGTTCTTTAATTCGGGCCTGGATTCTATCGGCCATCAGGTTAAAATCTTCCGCGAGCTCTTCGATTTCATCCCCGGTATTAATATCACTACGAGCTTCAAGGTCCCCTTCGCCCAGTTTGTTGGCAACCGTCACCAGTTTTTGCAGGGGCCGGGTTATTTTTTCAGTTGCAAATATACCGGCAAAAGCAGCCAGCAGCCAGAAAAGACCGGTAACCAGGGCGTTATTATATATAATTTGATTTCGTTCGGCGACAACGTCAGAAGTATCAAAACCCAGGCGGATGATCCCAAATTCATTGCCGTGATAGCGGATCGGAATGAGGACGTCGTAAAGATTTATATCCCGGACCCAGCGGCCAAAATCGTCTAAATCAGAGCGAAGCAGCAGCCGGTTTTCAGGAGGAGGAACGGGGTGAAGATCGTCAATAATTTCGAATTCCCCGGGGGGAGGATATTGGAAAATCTTTTCCCCATCAATATCGTAGGCCAGCAGAAAAATGGCATCCTCGGTGGCGTTCTGCCAGAGTCGGGAACTGACCCGGTTGGCTTCCCCCAACTCACGGCCGGTGAGCAGGGCTTCGGCATAGTTCAGCCCGAACACCCGGCCAACCGAACGGGCTTCCCGGCGCATGCCTTCAATTCGTGCCGAGACCTGTGATTGGATGTTCATGTAAGTAATTATTAACATACCTGCGGTAATTAAAACCACCAGCATTATTATAAGTTTATAACGAAGAGAAAGTTTCATTGTTTTCCACCGTTAAGATCTAATATTGTTTGAACTTCCCTTACATCCTCGTAATCTTCGTCTTTGGCCGGGATCAGTTTTTCCATATTTTCACCAAGTGACTGGAGGGCCTGAAGCCCCTCCTCATCTTCATGCAAGCTGAGCATAAACTCCCGAAGCTTATTGTATAGAACCTCATTATTTCTGACCTGCGGAGATATGACGATCGGTTCGGAGGGGATAGGATCGGTGCGGGAGAGAACCGGCAATTTTTTATCAGCTTCCCCGGGGCTGTCAAAGACTTCCAGGCGGGCATCGTCATAGGTGGCTCCGGCAGCAAACTGGCCGTCAAGAACAACCTCCACGACCCGATCGTGTCCGCCAACAAAGGAGACCCGGCTCAGATCGGCGTCCGGATCAAGTCCATACTCCCGGATCATATGACTGCGGGGGAAAAGATATCCGGAGGCTGAGTCCGGATCAACAAAAGCGATAGTCCGGTCCCGCAGTTCGGCAACTGAGTTGATGCCGCTTTCGGCATGGGTAAAGATCATAGCTTTATAAGAAGGGCTGCCAAAACGGACGGGACGAACGAGCGGTTCATAATCGGTTGTTTCGGCGGCCCGGACATAGGCAAGCGGACCCAGGACCGCCATATGGAATTCATTATTTTCCAGCCCCCGGATAATTTGTTCATAGGAAGCGGCAAATCGAAACTGTACTTCCATCTCCAGATGTTTTCCCAGGTGTTCCTGGAATTTTTGCCGGCGTTGTAACATTTCCACTATTGAGTGGGCGGGGACTTCTCCAATGGTAAAGACCTGGTCAGTTCTTGGTTCGAGTCGGGAAAAATCAAAACGCTGGTCGGGTATTTCTTCGCCGCATCCGGGCAGAAATAAGAAGAAAATAGCCGGGCCAACAAGCAATAAAGTAATTATTTTTTTCATTTTTTAGCGTCAGCCTCACTAACGGAGTTAAGCTATTTAGCCGGATCAGTCGATAAAAAATAAATACAGATTATTTATGACAGAAATTACACAGACGAATAATTTTAGCTGAAATTATGATGAAATCCAAGAAAAATATCAAATAGTTATTTTTTTTCAGGGAAAATGGTTGGCAAAACTGTTTTTAGAAGGCATATTATAAGGCTACGTTTAAACAAATCGGGATTAATCAGCGGGTGAAGTATAATGGCCGAAAAATCCAGCGGGCAAAAAACCGTTCCTGTACATTTATGTGAACCGGGAGATGTACTGGCGCGGGATGTTCATAATCGCAGCGGCCAGAAAGTTGTTTCTAAAGACAAAGAACTTACTTCTAAGCTTATCAAACGGCTTTCTGGGGCAGGGGTGCGCCGCGTTACAGTTTATTCAGATGAGGTTACAGAAAAAGCCCCGGTTGCGAGAAAAAAAAGAGAAAAAAAAGCTCCCGAGCACGAGGTTAAGAAAACCGATGAAGGGCTGCTGGTTACCGGTGATTTGTCCGATGATTTTTCCGGTGACCGGGACGTAATTCTCGAGGGGAACCTTTTGGAAGGAGCCAGCATCGAAGCAAGCGGGGACGTCCGGATAAAAGGGGAGGTTACCGGAGGAAAAATAGAGTCCCGGGGAGGTAAAATAAGTATTAGCGGGTCCCTGAAAGGGGAAAATATTGAGTTGATTGCCGATAAGCTTGTTGATGTGAATTCCGTGGATAAGGCGGAAGTTTCAGTTGAAGGGAACCTGCTCGTGCATGGCGAAGTTAATGAGGCGGATATAGATTGTATCGGTGATATGATAGTCCATCAGAAAGAGGGCAAAGCCCGGCTGGCCGATTCAAATGTGCGGGTGGAAGGGAAGCTATATGCCGATGAAGTGGAAAATAACCCCTCCTCGCCGACCAGGCTTATTTTTGAAGATCCGGAGAAAAAAGCTCTTAAAAAAGAAAAAAGTCAGATAATTGATAAAGTGGAGGTTCTGGAACAGGAATATGCAAAACTGCAAAAAATCGTGGAGACAGTCCGGCAGCTGGGGGATAAGGTTAAAAATCTTTCGGAAGAAAAGAAGAAAAAACTAAAGAAGCACACCCGGCGGTTCAAAAATATTGAAGATGAACTTTCAAAATCAGAACAGAACATGGAAAAAATAGAGGAAAAACTGGAAGAATTAAAAAATGAAAGACGTTATTTCATGAAGGTTTTGAACACGCTGCGAAAAGACACTGAAATTACGATGGACAATACAATGATAAAAGTTGACGAGGACGAATGGGACGTAAAACTTTACAAGAAAAGCATGATCGTTATTCAGAATGCCGCCGATGATTCGGACAGCATTTCGGAATGGCTCCAGAGCAACTCTTAATCCCCCTCTCCATAAAAATCCCAAAAAAACTGAAAATAAGTGATTTACATCATCAAAACAATAATCATCCCCGTAATTTTACAGGTTGTTAACGACCGATTTATAAATAACACAACCGAAATCCATTAACAGACCCGAAAAAATATCCCGCTGAAAAGGGACTGTTGTTAATTATCCACATTTTATTCACAACCGGCCCACGGCGGGAAGGAGAAATAATCCACAATTTATCCACAAAAAAGTGATACCGGTGGATTTAACGGCGGAATTCAGGAGCTTGGGTTTTGACAGTTTGAAGGGGATTGGATAGAGTTATAAAGAAGAATTCTAAAAATCAACAGCAGGAAAAAGTGATAAAAATGAAATTTGGAATTGTAATGAATCCCCGGAAAAAGCGGGCTGTGCCGGTAGTCCGGGAGTTGTTAGAATGGCTGGAAGACCGGGGATGTGAACTGTTAATTGATGAGAACGCGCCTTTTGACATCGGAAACCGGCGGGGTTTGACTATTTCAGAGCTGGCAGAGGAATGTGAAATCATAGCAGTTTTTGGGGGAGACGGGACGCTTCTGCATGTTTCGAATCGCCTGGCGGGAACCGATATTCCCCTGCTTGGAGTAAATGCGGGGCGGCTTGGCTTTTTAACCGAAACAACTCTTGAAAGGGCCCGGGAGACTTTGGGTGATGTTCTTGCGGGAGATTACAGAATCCAGGAGCGTATGATGCTGGAGGGGAAGATTGAAACTTTTGCATCTGATTGTCTTTATGCGTTGAATGACCTTGTTTTAAGCCGGGCCCGGCATGGCCGGGTTATCCGGGTTTCGGTTCAAATAGATGACGATTATGTATCGGATTTTATCTGTGACGGGCTTATTGTCAGCACGCCGACCGGTTCAACCGCCTATAATCTTTCAGCCAGCGGCCCGATAATTCATCCGCAAATGGAAAACATAATTTTAAATCCCATCTGTCCGCACACCCTAACCAACAGGCCCTTGATAATCCCGGCTTCCAGCCGGATAATTTTGCAGGTCGAGTCGGATGAGGAATGTATATTAACCGCCGACGGTCAGGAAAAAATCACCAATTTACATCGAGAAGATCGAGCGGTTATAAAAAAATCCGAAGAATCGACCCGCTTAATTATTCCCAGGGATCTTAGTTTTTATGAAATTCTCAGGACCAAGTTGCAGTGGAGCGGAGAAACACCGGAAGTTGATTAAACCGGCAGAAAAAACATAAGATGAACTATTTTTTCAGCAAAAAATGATAAATTTTTATAAAACGAGAGTTACTTTTACAGATTTAATGGATTGGCTCTCAAAGCAGCTTTCGAGAGACCAGGGAAAGGAATAAGACGATGACGAAAAAGTTAGAAAAAAAGGTGGAAGAAAAGCTCAGTCAGATCAAGTATCCCGAAACTGGCAGGGATATAGTATCGCTGGGGTTTGTGAAAAATTTAACAATTAAATCAAACGAAGTTACAGTTGATTTTGCCCCCACAACGGATAACCGGGGAAAAACAGGTGACCTGGAAGAAAAAATAAACCGGAAATTGAACAAGATAGAAGAAATCAAAGATGTTACGGTAAGAACTTCTTCGCCCGGAGAAAAATCGCAGGAAAAGTCAAAAAAAGTGATTGATCGCCGGCCGATTGAAGGGGTGGATAAAGTCATAGCTATTGCCAGCGGGAAAGGTGGGGTTGGCAAATCGACTGTGGCGGTAAATTTAGCCTGTGCTTTGAAGGAGCGTGGTTTTTCTGTTGGCGTGGAGGATCTTGACATTTACGGCCCTTCGATGCCGACTATGCTTGGTTTGAACGATCAACCGGAGCTTAAAGACCAGGATACGATGGTTCCCCTGGAACAATCAGGATTAAAAGTAATGTCCCTGGGATTTGTAATTAACCCCGCCGAACCTGTTATCTGGAGGGGACCGATGGCTAACCAGGCCGTTAAGCAGTTAATTCGCCAGGTGGATTGGGGAGGGCTTGATTATCTCATTATTGATCTTCCTCCGGGGACGGGAGATATTCAATTAACCCTGATGCAGAAGGTGCCGTTGACAGGGGCGATAGTTATTACCACACCCCAGGAAGTGGCGCTGCCCGATGTTCGAAAAAGCGTTCGGATGTTTCAAAAACTTGATATCCCGGTTATGGGCTTAATAGAGAACATGGACCGTTATATCTGTCCGGATTGTGGCAAACAGAGCAGTATATTTGGCCGGGGAGGAGCGCAAAAGGTCTGCGATGAGCTGGATGTGAAGCTGCTGGGTGGAATCCCGCTTGATCCCCGCCTGCGTGAGGCTTCCGATAGCGGGTGTCCTTTAGTCCTAAAAGAGCCGGACCATCCGGCCAGCCGGGCTTTTATCGATATTGCAGAAAAAATATCCAGCTGAAGTTTTATCATCAGAAAAATTTTGGTTGCTGAAAGAGGCGGTCGGCTGATAAAATAATAAGTGGTTGGCTAAATATTTACTGTCATACGGGAGTGAGATCATTGACAACTCAAACCGGTCCGGATCTCACGGACAGAATCACTGAACTTGCCATAAAAAATCCACGTTATCCCCGGGAAGCTTACCTTTTTGTGTTTAACTGTATTTACTGGGCCCGCCAGCACCTGGAACGGCCCCGCCATCTTACCGGACAGGAATTCACCCATTACCTGGTGGCTTTTGCCCGGGAAAAGTTCGGGGAGCTTGCCTACCAGGTTTTTACTGAATGGGGAATTTTTGATACCCGCGATTTTGGAGAAATTGTTTATATGCTCATCGAAGCGGGATTGATGAACAAAACGCGAGAAGACAGTATCGAAGATTTTAACGATGTAATTGACCTGGAGACAGCCCTGAACGATCCTGAATTTGAACCGTATCTGCCGCGGTAACTAATCGAGCAGGCAAACTTAAGAGCTTGCGAACTGGCGAAAAATCAAATCCCAGAGCAAACCAGCGGTACGGAAGAAACAGCGCCGAAAGCGGGAGATGTAAAACTCAAGCCGACGATCTTGCTCGCCAAAATAAAAGAGCAGGAAACTGGAAATCTGAGAGAAACAGGTGGATAGCGCCGAAAGCGGGAATAGTATATGAATGTTGACTGCAAGAGAGTTCGGGCCGAAGATGTTATCCTCAATCCTTTACTTGAAAAAGCTCGTTTGTCCACTGGAGAAGAAAATCCGCCTGAGTTGCACTGGATAAGGGAAAGAAACGGTGACAAATATATACTCTGGCAACCGGAGGCAGAGCTTCCCGAAGAGTTTTTTGCCCTGGTTTGGGATAAACCTGAAGAACCTCGCTGGAAGCTTACAATCAATCTCTGGCGCCGTTATCGCGAAATTTCCCCTCTTGAAAAAGCTTTTATTATTGAAAATATTGCCGGTTCAAATTCCGCCGATAAAATAATACCGCCTGAAGCTGCCGGGATGCTTTTGATACCATATTCCGACGAGTGGTTGCAGTGTTACCGGCGTCTTACCGGTTTGAGCTCTACCCTCCGTCAGGCCGTCAACAAAAATGAACTGTCGCCGAAATTATTGCGGTATATCTTTCAACTTCCGGAAGATATTGGCAGTTCTTTACTGGAGGAGTTAGAAAAGTCAAAGCTTCGTTTGACGGTCCAGCAGGCCCGCCAGTTTTCAGAAGCTTTCAGAAAGATTCCGGAGATCAGGATAGAAAAATGGGTCTCAATCCTTCGGGAAGCTTATAATTTTTCCTCGCAGCCGGGCCAGCGAGCGGAGAAGCTACTTGAACTGGTACGAAAATGGGCTTATCCCCGTCTGAGCCGGTGGCACCAAAAATTTGATCAGTTGAAGAAGGACCTTGAATTATGGTCCCGGCTGGAGGTTCAACCGCCGGAAAATTTTGAAGGTCAAGAATTAAAATTCAAATTCAGCTGTGGTGACCGGCAAGAGCTGAAAGAAGCGTTAGATTCTCTACAAAAATGCCGGGAACTGCTGGAGTTTGTTTGAGGTTTGAGTGGAGAATACCGTGACCGGCTGGCTGCAATCAGTTATTCACCGGGGGTTGAGGAGCGCTACCCCGAAATAGCTCCTCTTCTTGCCCGGGCCCGTCAGCGCAACCTGCCTGTAAAAGCAAGAAATTCTCCCCCCACCTTTGAAAAATTCCAGGATGAAAAAAAGCACTTATATATACATGGTGAAAGAAAGAGCCTGTTAAAAAAATGGAAGTCTCATCCCCGGGTTATCGGTGCGGATGAGTGGTGCCTGGTCCCGGTCCAGGGATGTCCGATGGATTGTTGTTACTGCTATCTGCAGAGTTATCTTGAGCGGCCTGTTGTCCAGCTCTGGCCGGGTTGGACAAAACTGGCCGAAGAGATTGCTGAGAAGATCGAGTCTGAAGGTTCAAACTTAAATTTTTCGCTCGGGGAATTCAGTGACGGATTATTTTTAGAACCTCTACTGGAATTTATACCGTATGTCTGGGAGATTTTTCGGGGAACGACCGCCAGGCTGGAAATCAGGACAAAATCGTCTCATATACGTCCCGTCCTGGATAATTTGAACCCCCATGATCGGGGAGTGTTTTGCTGGACTTTAACTCCTCCGGAGCTGGCCCGGAGAGTGGAGTTGTTTTCGGCTCCGGTTAAAAATCGCCTGGAGGGAATGAAGGCCCTGCTTGAGGCCGGCTATAATGTCGCCGTCCGTTTTGACCCGATTTTCCTGGTGGAAAACTGGTTTAGCTGTTACCGGTATCTTCTGCAGGAGATGAAAGATTATTTTTCACCGGCTGAACTGGAATACGTAATGCTGGGAACCTTCCGTTTCCCGGCCGGATTTGATCGAATAATGCAGAAAAGATTTTCCGGATTAAACTGCTTACGGGATGAAATGGTGCGCTGCCCGGATGGGAAATACCGCTATTTTCGCAACCGGCGTACGGAGGCTTATCGTCGCTTGAACGGACTGTTTTCCGATTATGCCACCGAGATCAAGCTGTGCATGGAATTTTCTTATATCTGGGAAGATGTCGGACTGTGAAACCGGATCCGGTTGCCAAGAGAGTGAAAAAGGTTTAAAAAAAGGGTGGAATTCAGGGCAACTATGTATTATCATTTTAAATAGCCCCTCTCCGGAGAGAGGAGATAAGTAGATTCAGGATCAATAATTTATGACATAGAATTAAACGAACCAGTATTTGTAGTTCAGGGAGGCCCGAAGACATGTCCGGGTGCCGTCACTTTTCTTCCGGGATTAGGTTTTTCCCGCTAATTCCAGCCGTTAATTTATCAATCTTAAAATCTCTATCAGGAGGTGAAGCGCGGTGAAAGCTACGTGGTACGGGCATGCATTTTTTGAGTTAAAAATTGACGATAAAAAAATACTGATTGATCCTTTTATAGAGGAAAATTCCAGCTGTCCGCTTGCGGCGGATGATATCGACTCGGCTGATTTCGTCCTGGTTTCGCACGGTCATGAGGATCATTACGGAAGTGCGGTTGATATCTGTCTTAAGACCGATGCAACGCTTGTCTCCAATTATGAAATTGCCACCGATGCCCAGGAGCGGGGAGTTGAGAAGGTAGAGCCGATGAACGTGGGGGGGGCGGTTAAAAATAGCGGAATAAAATTTTATCTCACCGAGGCCCAGCATTCTTCCGGGGAGGGACTTGGCCACCAGGTTGGATTTATCATCCAGGGCCAAAAAAACACCGTATATCACGCGGGGGATACGGGATTATTTTTGGACATGAAATTAATTGGTGAAATTTTCGCTCCCGATCTTGCGCTTTTGCCAATCGGTGATCGTTTTACAATGGGACCCGAAATGGCCGCCAGGGCTGTTGAATTTGTCGGGGCCCCGGTAGTTATTCCCATGCATTACAACACGTTTGAACCAATTGAACAATCGCCGGAAAAATTCAAAAAAGAAGTGGGAGATAAGGCAGAAACAATAATCCTCA
>CAZKRS010000014.1:0-17803 GCA_964555265.1 uncultured bacterium
ATTATTGCCAATCACTATCCCGGTATCCGAAGCCTGGTAACTCCAGTCCTGGGGCGGCGTGCCTATGACAGCTCCCTTGTGAATCTCGTTGTTTTCACCAATTTCAACCGCTCCTTTAATAAGAACGTGGGGACCGATAGTGGTCCCGGCGCCTATCCGGGCTTCCGATGATATTATACTGTAAGGGCCCACGGAGACATCCGGGGCGAGATGAGCGTCGTCATGGACTTCTGCTGTTTTATGTATCTGTGTCATTGTTTCTCCTTCTCATTGTAAAAAATAAATACTGCCAACTGATTTTAAAAATTTCAATATAAACCTACTTATTTTACAGATAGAGCGTAATTATGCAATGAATTCAGGGGTTAACAAGAGCAAATTTAAATAATCCTTCAGTCGCTATCTCGCCGTTAACCAGCGCTCGACCTTCCATCATCCCCGATTTTTTCCGCAACCTTTTTCCTTCCACTTCAAAAATTAACTGATCGCCGGGCCGGACCGGTCGGCGCCATTTCACATTATCAACACCCATGAAATAAATATTTTTTCCTTTATTCCGTGCTTTTGACAGAATCCAGGCGGCTCCGAGCTGAGCGATAGCTTCAATTATAAGCACCCCGGGCATAATCGGATCACCGGGAAAATGACCGTTAAAAAATTCCTCGTTGGTGGTTACATTTTTTAATCCGATAGCTTTCTGATTCTCATGATCCATGGAAAGTATCCGATCGACAAGTAAAAACGGGTAGCGGTGAGGTATAATTTCTTTGATTTCATCTATATTCAACATCTCCTCTCCCGCCTGGTTGCTTTTGTGTTCAATAGCCTGGGGAGAATAGCTTATCCGGCGGTCCAGTTTCTCCGCCAGGGCCACATTCAAAAAATGGCTGTTCTTGACTGCCATTATATGGCCGGCTACAAAAGATCCGACCAGGGAAATATCACCAATAATATCCAGTATCTTGTGGCGGACAAATTCATCGGGGAATTGAGGTTCATCACCCAGAAGTTCACCCTCCTTGTTTAAAACAATAGCATTGTCCAGGCTGCCGCCCCGGGCCAGGTTATTATCCAGCAAATCTTCTATTTCCTCTTTAAACCCAAAAGTCCGCGCAGGAGCTATTTTTTCGGCAAAAATTTCAGGATCAAACTCGGTCGCCAGATATTGATCCCCGATAAATTCGTTTTCAAAACTAATCGTGCAGGAAACCTCCAGATCGGGGGACGGCAAGATCACCATTGACTGGTCGGCATCCTCAACATACAACGGTTCCTTAACCCGGTAAACGTCCCGTTCGCCGTCAATTTCTTCCAGCCCGGCGGCCTGGATAGCCTCCACGTATCCTTCGGCGCTACCGTTTAAAGCCGGAAGCTCGGGACCATCGACCTCCACCACCACGTCGGTAATCCCCAGACCGTAAAAACTGGCCATCAAATGTTCGACGGTATAAAGATCATCCTCGCCGTTGGTAATCACGGTTGCCCTGGGAATTTCTTTTATATTCTCAACCCGGGGCCAGAATACAGCTTTATTTTCAAGATCGGTCCGGACAAATTTTATTTCTTCTCCCGATTCCGCCGGCTTTATTTTAATCGAAGTTTCACTATCGGTATGGATACCTATCCCATCAATTTCGATTTCATCTTTCACAGTGCGTCGGGTACGGTAATAACTGAGACTCACTTCATCCACTCTCCTTCAGCAGTTGTTCCAATTTATTTTCTAATTTTTCAAGTTTATCTTTCAACCGGGGAATACGCCGGATAGAAGCCTGCCGTTTCAATTCATCCCGATGGGGCTGGGCGGGGAATCCGCTTACAACAGCGCCTTTTTCTTCGATATCTTTAGTAACACCCGAGCGGCCGGCCACGGTCACATTATCAGCAATGCGCACATGATCGGTGATAGCAACCAGCCCGCCAACCGTCACGTTATCACCCAGGGCCACGCTGCCGGACAGACCCGATTTACCGGCAATTATACAGTTTTTTCCGACCCGGCAGTTATGAGCAATATGAACCTGGTCGTCCAGTTTTGTTCCCGAACCTATCCTTGTCGTACCATACGTAGCCCGGTCGACCGTGCAGCAGGCTCCAATTTCAACATTCTCTCCAATTTTTACCCGACCCACCTGGGGGATTTTATGATGACCACCGTTTTCTTCATAAAAACCGAACCCATCGGCTCCAATAACACTATTCGCATGGATAATTGTATTACTGCCAATCCGGGCCGGTGACTCTATTCGAACCCCGGGATGTATTTGGACATTATCACCAATCTGAACATCTCCGGCGATCGTAACCCCGGCACCTATATACACTTCATCCCCTGCGGTCACGTTCCGGCCAATACGGGTTCCATGGCCGATATAGATTGGTTCACCGGCTTCAAAATCCTCTTCAATATCTGCGCCGGGACTTATACCTCGCCCGGAGGGCACACGACTAAATTTTTCCAGCACCCGGGGGAGTTTACTTTCAAGTTCTGGAACTAAAAGAACGGTTTCAGTTGATTTTAACTCCAGGTCGGAATCAACAATCGCCGGGCGGGAAGTTTCCACCGGCCCCTGTAACCACAGTTCAACCTCACCGTCACCTCCGGGTTCACAAATGGAGCTAACATTTACATCCTTACCAACCAGTTCAGATTTTTCCAGATCATCCCGGAGAGATGATAGTTTCACTGCCCGTTTTCTCCTGAGGCAGATTCCCCAGTTAGCTTCTCGGCTAACTCCTCGGTGAAATCCAGTTCTTCTGTCACCCAGACAATATCCTGCCTTTCGTCATAACGAACTACTCTTTTTAAACCGCGCTGGCGGGCTATCGATTCAACCAAATCCGAAACTCGATTTTCAATGGGTTCCAGCAGTTCCGTTTCTTTTCTTCTTATCCTCTGCTGCATTCTCTGGAGATCAATCTGGTATTCCTGGTGTTCCTGCATAAACTCCTGCTGTTCGCGCTGCAGTCGTTCGGGGGCCCAGAATTCAGCTCCTTCCTGCAGCTCACGGTGTCTCGCCTCCAGTTCTTCTTCCCGGCTCCGCAGATCCTGCTGCAGTTCTTCTTCAAATGCCCGCAGCTCTTCCATGGCCGAAACAAAATTCTCATAATTGGAAGTTGCCCGTTCAACGTGAATATAACCGGTTTTATTGCTCTCCGCCTCATCCGTTCTTATTGCTACTGTTTCCTCCGGCAAATCATTACCGGGCTGCACAATAAAAAGCAAACCATAAACTATGGCTCCACCAACTACTGCTCCCAGACAGATTCCCACCCAGGTTGTCCAGTTTGTTTTCGAAAAAGAATTCATATTTAAAACCTCCTGTCGTAATTAATCAGAATATATTCAAGAGTCATTCAATCTGCTGATAACATCGGAAGTTAAATCCGTATATTCTTCCGAAGCATACAAAACTTCATTTTCCGAAAGGATCAGACTATACCCGCCGGCTATAGCTTCATATTCAATTGCTTCATAAATTTTTTGATGGTATTCACTTATTTTCCGGCGTCTACTTTCATCAAGCTGTTTGATCGCTTCCCCGTATATCTCCTCCACCTCCCGGTCAAGATCCTCAAGATCCTCGTCGCCAAGAGCCCCATACTGGGCTTCAATATATTCCCGCAGTCGCTCCCGGCGCTGCTCAAGTTCAGCCAGGTCCCGCTGGAATTCTTCATAATTCATAACTGTCTGTTCCCAGTTAACAACCCCCATCCGGATTAAAGGAGGCGCCCAGGTTATTTGGGGAGTTAATAATATCATAACAACAATGATCAACCCGGCGATTGTGCCCAAAAACACGCCCGACCTTTTATTTTTTTTCATCAGAAACCAGTCCCAATATTGAAATTAAGATCCCACTCCCCGGTATCATCGGCTCCTTCATAGGTTTCATCCAGCCGCTGACCCCAGTTCAAGATCATTGGCCCAATAGGAGAATGAATCCGGAACCCAAAACCGACCGAACGACGCAGATCATCGTTATTCAGCGCCCAGGAATCCTCATAAACCTGGCCGGCATCAAAGAAAGTGAACGCCTGCATTGTCTGTTCAATCAACTCAGCCCGCAGCTCCAGATTTGTGAAAAAAGCCGCATTCCCGCCGCTCCCCCCGACCTGTTCACCATCTTCATATTCATAAACTCGAATATCACGAAACCCATACCCTCTGACGGTCCTGAAACCGCCCAGGTAAAGTCTTTCGAAAGCAGGTATTGGATCATCATCCTCGTCTTTCCAGCTATCAATGGTCTCATAATTAGCCCTTAACGCCCAGAAAGTCGGCCCCCAGAACGGGATGTACTGGCGGACATCAAACCGGGGCCGGTAATAGTTGGAGTTGCCCCCGAAAATACTGCCGGCAGCGGTCTCCACCGAGCCCCGGACATAATATCCTTCGCTGGGAAACAGCCGGTCATCCCGCCAGTCCCGCTGGATTCCCAGCTCCAGGCTACCGATTTCCCGGCGGAAATCCTCGCCATCATTCTCCTCCCAGATATCGATCGGAATATCATCACTATCCGATTCATCAAGATCGGTAACCTCCACCCGGCGGAAAGAATATTCCATATCCACCTGGTTGGCCCGGGCCTCGCCAAATTCACGCCCCAGGCGGACCGCCCCCCCCTGGCGGGTCTGATCATAACCTTCGTCACGACGAAATATCTGGTTGAATCCGCTCATCCCGAATGAAATTGGATAATCGGGTATCGGCGCCCCGGGATCATCAAGAGTATCGTTTATCCAGGGATCATCCCAGGATAAACGATAATTATCCTGGCGGGTGCCCACCTGGAGATTGGTGGACAATGATTGTCCTCGACCGGTAAAAGCCTGGTCATAATCGTAGAGACTGAAATTATCCTTGCGAATCTGAAACTGGCCCATGAATCCGGTGGAACTGCTGTAGCCGCCTCCAAACTGCAGTTGGCCGGTCGGTCTCTCTTCCACCCGCACCCGGATGACTCTCGTGTTCTGTTCCAGCCCGGGATCCACATTCACGTCCACCAGGCGAAAAAAACCAAGGTTACGCAGCCGGCGCTGGGCGTTGCTTAGCTTCCGCCCGTCCAGCAGATCACCGGACTCAAGCGGTATTTCCCGGCGAATTACCCGATCATAGGTGGCCTGGTTCCCGTAAATTTCCACACGGTCTACATACAGCGGTTCCCCCTCGGAAACCTGGACATTAACATCAACCCGCAGAGCTTCACGATCACGCAGCAGCCGGTAGCGATCTCGCCCCAGGACCCGGGCCTCAACGTAACCACGCTCCTCGTAAGTTTCCTGGATTTCAGACAGCCCTTCGTGAAACATCTCCCGGCTGAATACCTGCCCTTCCCGCAGGGGAATCTTGCCCAGCAATTCCTCATCTTCAAATAACTGGTTGCCTTCAAAAACTATCTCTCCAAGCCTGTATACCGGTCCTTCATCAATAATAAAATTTACATCCATTCCCTCTTCCCTGATATTTTCGAAAGTTTCCACGTCAACTTCTACATCAAGATAACCCCGGTTATGATACCAATCCATTAGAGCTGCACGAGCAAACTGAACCCGGCGGGAAGAATACGGGTCGCCCTCGCGGAGGGGAATATTCCAGCCAATTCTCCAGCGCCGGTGCAGAAAACTCAGGTAACCAATTGACGGTTCAAATGAAAAATAAATATTGGCTATTGTCTGCTGAAAATCTTCTTCAATCTGAAATTTTATGGAAATCTCACCGGGAGCAACCTCCGTTTCTTCAATATCTACCCGGGCATCTTCAAAACCCAACCTATTGTAATGCTCACGCAGCTGCTGTTTTGCCTCCCGGAGCGTGCGGGGGCTGGCCGGATCATTTTCCTGCAGTAAAACAACATTTCTGAGCCTATCCTCACCAATCTCCTGGTTACCTTCGAAAATTATATCTGTTACCCGGGGGTGTTCTTCAAATTCAAACTCCAGACGGCCGTCACGACGGCGAACAATAATATCATCAAACAGGTCCTCTTCCTGCAATCTCTTTAAAGCCCTGTCGGTTAACTCGCTGAATTCTTCGGCCTGGTAAGTTTCCCCGGGAGTAAGGCCCTCTTCGGCAATAATGACCCTGACATCTGCTTCCGCCCAGGTTTCTAAACCGAATAATTCTATCTCTTCCAGTAAAATTTCCCCCGCCAAAAGCGGCGCTGGAAAAAATAAAATTACCACTATAAAAAAAGCCGCCAGTAATAATATTTTCTTGTTATCCATTATTATCCTTCAATCAATATTTAGTAATTTTTCAGGTTATTCCCCGGGAACGGTCCAGCCCCGGTCAATTGGACAGAACATCTTATGAAATTTATATACCTATATTCGGTTAATTGTAACAAATAACAGGTAAAGAATCAAAAGATGAGGGATTATCGGCTGGGGAACCGGCTGACGAAAAAAGTGATAAAATCACAATAAACGGTTCGGATTATAATAATTCCGGCGGCGGGTTATAGCTGCCACCGGAGATTTCAACCAGTTCTTCGAGGCTGCCGGCAGCCAGCAGATCCGGGCCGGCTTGCTCGCTGTCGATTTGCAGATCTTCGGGAAACTGGACTATATTTTCTTGCCGTAGTTGGCTGGTTTCTTTTTGATCAGCGCTGCGTCCTACCTCGGTGTCGCCGGCTATTGCCCTGATTGCTCCCATCTGCTGGTCCATATTCCCGCAGCGGTCCAAATAAGCAATCCCTTCCTCGGTAACTATATGGGTTAGCTGTTCACCATCAATCATAACCGGCGGTGCGGAAAAATTGCCATCCTCATACATTTTGTAAGCATCCAGCCGGTCTCGAAATACCGGAATACCCTTCTTCTCACTTACCGTGGGCGTCATCTGGACCACCAGTTTTTGACCAAAATAATTATCATTTTTAAATTCGCCAGCCTTTTTGTAGGTTTCCGTCATGTGCCGGCGGCCGGGCGGTGTGGAACCAAGATTTGGTGCACCGCCAAATCCGGCAATCCGACCTTCAATTGCCGTGGAACTGTTGCCATATTTGTCAATCTGCATCGTCGCACCGGTAAAACAGTCAATACCATATAAACCTGCAGTATGAGCGTTGGCCCGGCTGGAGCGCATATTGCCGTCCGGACCCATCGGGAAAATGTCGGCACGTTCTTTTACATACTGTTTCATCCCGATCTCGCCCCCGAACGGATAAACCTTCTCAACAATCCCCGCTTCTATTGCCGGTATCAGCGTCGGGTGAGGGTTCAGAACCCAGCGGGAGCAGCAACTCGCGGGAAGATCTAACTGCCGGCCATAGGTGGGCAAAAGTAGTTCAACCGCAGCCGTGGCAAATCCCAGGCCGTGATTTAAGGTTTGCACGTTGTATTCGGCATAAATTCCCTTGATAACCAGCATCGCCATTAATACCTGCAGGTCACTTATCCGGGCCGGATCCCGGGTGAATAGGGGCTGATTGTGATAATCCTCTCCGGTTTCAACTATATAATCAACCCAGTCGGCCGGGATATCGACCCGGTCTACCGTATTTTTTTTCTCCTTGACCTGAGCGATTACAATACCATTTTTAAAATTGGTGGCTTCCGCAATCAGGGGCGTATCCTCGGTGTTAAAACCTGTGAATAGGTTACCATCTTCATCGCAACTATCCGCTACAATCAAACTGACCCGGGGGGTTAGATCAACAAAATAACGGCCATAAAGTTCAAGATAGGTGTGGATGGCCCCTACGTTGGCTTCTCCGGACTGAACAGCTTTATATAATCTTTTCGCCTGCGGACCCGAGAAAGCAAAATCAAGATCACTGGCAATTCCTTTCTCAAAGACCTCCATATGCTCGTCAAGAACAAGAGAAGACTGGACCATGTGCAGGTCAGATATTTCATCGGGGTCAACTTCCGTCAGACTGCGGGCAAGGAAATCCGCCTGTTTCTGGTTATCTCCCTCCAGGCAAACAACATCCTCCGGCTCAAGAACAGTCTCCAGCAGCTCCACGGCCTGGTCGGGCTTAAAAAATCTATCCACACCCAGGTTTTCTTTTACCCGCTTTTTACGGCCCCGGTAATCTTCTGCCAGTCGATCATATTTTCCCATCTTCTACACCCTTTAAAATCAGTTCCCGGTTCCTAGTTTCTGGTTCCTAGTTTCTGGTTTCTGGTTTCTTGTTTCTGGTTGAAATCTCTTCACCACTTCACGTGTTTTACTTTCGCTTTTAAAATTGCTGTTCCCTGATCTCTTAATCTCCTGATCGCCTAATCTCTATCGATAAGTCCCTCGTAGGCCTCTTCGTTGCGCATTTCTATGTGATCGGAGAGCATAGGGATATTATTACCGTAACTGGCATAATCCCATTCCGAAGGATCAACCGTTGTATGGACTATTTCTTCCCGGTTGAGTGCCTGGGCCACTTTCCGCCCCTGGGGGGTAACAATCATCGAATGGCCGTAGTAATAGGTATCGCCGGCGTCAATTCCGATCTGGTTGGGGGCAACCAGGTAGGCTCTGCTGTCGTAGGCCCGGGCGGCGTTGGTCATACTCCAGGTTTCGTAAGAACGCAAAAAAGCCGAGGGGCGAACAATAATATCCGCACCCTTTTTTCCCATCAATCGGGCCAGTTCGGCAAAATCGCCGTCAAAACAGATCATCATCCCGATTTTTCCTATCTCGGTATCATAAACTTCAACGCTATTTCCGGCTTTTGTCCAATCTTTTTCCGCCGGGAAGGGGTGAACTTTGCGATAAACACCGACCACCTCGCCGGTGTTGTCGATAAGCGCCGCCGACTGATAGACCATTTTTTCGGGGGCTCGCTCGTATGTGGGCCAGATTACGTGCAGATCCAGCCGCCGGGCCGCCTCCATGATCGGGCGAGTTGTCCGGCCGGGAATATCATCCACAAGTTCATTCAATTCCTCAGCCGGCAGGCCGGTATTGTAACCGGTACTGGCTGACTCAGGAAAAACCACCAGGTCGGCGTCATACTCAGCATCAGCCTTCTCCAGCCAGGATATGGCTTTTTCTATATTGGCCTCAATATCCCGAACTTTGCTCTCAAACTGGACTCCACAGATAGTGACTTCTTCCATCGGCATAAGCTCCTTTTCCGATTGTCTTTAAACTGAATTCTTTCTGTTTTGGTATTATCTAATAAAAATGAGGTATTCAGTCCAACCTTGATTACGGGCTCGTCTCGGCCAGCTCTTCTTCCCGGGGCGGTGTTTCCTCATCGCCGGAAGATTCTTCTTTTGTTCTTTCTTCAAAAATAAGCTCACCATCCCGGTAGGCAACGTGAATTGTGCTGCCGGGTGTAAACCGGTTGTGCAGAAGGGACTCAGCAAGCGAATCTTCAATTCGCCGCTCAATTTCCCGCCGCAGGGGCCGGGCCCCGTAATCAGGATCATACCCTTTTTCTATCAGGAAGTCCTTGGCGGGATCAGTGACATGCAGGGAAAGCTCTTTATCCTTCAGACGCCGCTGAACATCCTGTAGCATCAGGTCAATAATATCCCGCAGATTTTCCTCAGTAAGCGAGCTGAAGACGATTATTTCATCAAGCCGGTTGATAAATTCAGGGTTAAACTGGCGTTTCATCTCTGTCATTGCCCGGTCTTTCATTTCATCATAATCAAGCGCTTTGTCCTCACCGGCTCGAAACCCCAGGTCGCCGCCACCGGTGATCTCCCGGGCCCCGACATTTGAAGTCATTATAATAATCGTGTTTTTAAAATTGACCTCATGGCCGATATGATCGCTCAAGACTCCATCCTCAAAAATCTGCAGGAGAATATTATAGACATCGTTATGAGCCTTCTCAATTTCATCGAGCAGGACTACCGAATAGGGGTTGCGGCGAACCTGCTCGGTCAGCTGCCCCCCTTCCTCATAACCAACATATCCAGGAGGAGCACCGACGAGCCGGGAAGCAGTATGCTTCTCCATAAATTCACTCATGTCCACCCGGACCATCTTATTTTCGTCTCCAAATAATACCTCGGCGAGGGCTTTGGCACATTCTGTCTTACCAACCCCGGTCGGGCCAAGAAACATGAAAGATCCCATCGGACGGCTGGGATCTTTAAGCCCCGTTCTCGCCCGGCGGATGGCCCGGCTGACCGCTTCGACAGCTTCATCCTGGTTAACAAGCCGGGTATGAATTTCGTCTTCCAGCCGCAGCAGTTTTTCCTGCTCTTTTTCCGTCAATTTAAAGACAGGAATACCCGACATATCACTGACCAGTTTTGCGACATCATTTTCATCAACCAGCGGGGTCTCAATACCGTTCTGTTCGTGCCATTCCGCTTTTTTCTCCTTCAGTTTATCTTTCAGACGGCGCTCCCGGTCACGCAGTGAAGCCGCCTTCTCAAACTCCTGGGCCTGCACGGCGTCTTTTTTCTCGGATTGAACCCCGTCCAGTTCTTTCTCCAGGTCTCTGATTTCCTCGGGCGGCATGGACGTATTCAATTTGGCCTGGCTGCCCGCTTCATCAATAACATCAATCGCATTATCCGGCAGAAAACTATCCGAGAGATATCGGTAAGAAAGTTTGACCGCCGTCTCAAGAGCTTCATCTGTATATTTAACGTTATGATGCGTTTCATATTTCGAACGGAGTCCCTTTAAGATATCTACGGAGAGGTCAATAGACGGTTCCTCGACGTCAATCGCTTTGAACCGCCGTTCAAGCGCCGCATCTTTCTCAATGTATTTCTTATATTCATCCAGGGTTGTAGCACCTATACACTGGATTTCTCCCCGGGCCAGGGCCGGTTTTAAGATGTTAGCCGCATCAATCGCCCCTTCGGCGCTACCGGCTCCCACCAGGGAATGAAGCTCATCAATAAATATAATAATATCGTCCGAATTTTGTATTTCTTCCAGGATTTTTTTCATCCGCTGCTCAAATTCCCCCCGGTATTTAGTCCCGGCAACCACGGAAGCCAGATCCAGGGCCAGGACTTTCTTATCATACAGAGCCTCGGGAATATCAACATTTACAATCTGTTTGGCCAGTCCCTCGACAATGGCCGTCTTACCAACACCGGGCTCACCGATCAGGACAGGATTATTTTTTTTGCGCCGGGATAAAATCTGGATGACCCGTTCGATTTCTTTCTCCCGGCCGATTACCGGGTCCAGTTCATCATTTCGGGCCATATCGGTCAGGTTGCGGGAAAATGATTCCAGGGTGGGAGTTTTTGTTCTTTTTTTACCGCTTCGTTGCCGGGATTTTTTACTCCCTTCTTTATCTGAAGGGACAACAAATCCATATTCCACGCCATATTCTTCCCCCAGTATTTCCAGCAGTAATTTTTTGACTTCCCGGGCGGTAACACCGTAATCGTCGAAAAGTTGGACAACAGTTCCTTCTCCTTCGTCGGCAAGCCCGATCAGCAGATGCTCGGTACCCACGTAGTTGTGGCCAAGCTCACGGGCGTTTTTTTCAGCCAGGGAAAGAACTCTCTTCAACCGCTGCGAAAAATCAGGCTGCATTTTTCCCGCCGTTCCCACCGATTTTTCGATCCGTTCCTGCAATTCACCCAACAGCTCCCGGGGTTCAATCCCCAGCTCTTCCAAAATATCAATTGCTATCCCGCCCCCCAGGTCCAGCAGAGCCATAAACAGATGCTCTGGTTCAACTTCACCGAACCCCGATCTTCGGGCGATTTCCTTCGATTTTTTTAGCGATTTACGTGCACGGTCAGTATAATTTTCAAACATTGATTTCCACCTCTTGGATTTCTAAAATTGACTGATTGCCCCTCTATTAATAGAATAGCGCAATTGATTGGAGATTAAAATAGTCTTGGCACCTGTAAACAGCCCGAGACTACTCTCCATTCTCAAGTTCCCGGGCGTTTTTCAGCTGTTCCGAATTATAAAGCCGGTTGCGGATTTTCTGAGCCCGGTAATAATTTCTTTCTTTTTTTGAAAGTTTCTCGCCAACACTGCTGGCCAGGTGAGCAGGCTGAGTTAAAAATAACAATCCATCCAGCTCTTTTATTCCAATGCCCGGCGGCAAAAATCCGGCTTCCACTCCCAGCCGGCAGAAAGAAAGCAACTGCAGAGCCTCCTCAGCTCCCACCTGGCGGGCATGGGCCAGGATTCCGTAGGATCGACCGATACGATCTTCAAGTTCCAGGCTGTTACTGGAAAATAATTTCTCTCTTGCTTTTTTCTCCTGCTCGATAACCTTTGTAACAACCCTCTGGAGGCTTTTATAAAGTTCTTCGGCCGAGCGACCGAGGGTAACCTGGTTGGAGAGCTGAAAATAAAATCCCTGGCTGCGGCTGCCCTCACCATAAAAACCGCGGACCGTTAATCCCAGGTTGGATATGGCATTAAAAACACGGTTAATTTTCTGGGTAAGAACAAGAGCGGGCAGATGCAGCAGCGAGGAAGCCCGCAGACCCGTCCCCAGGTTGGTCGGACAGGCGGTTAAATATCCCCACTGTTCATCAAAAGCAAAATCAAGATTCTCGTCCAGGTAACGTTCGATTTCCCGGGCCTCCTTAAAGGCCTGTTCCAGACAGGCTCCCGGTTTTATCACCTGCAGGCGAAGATGATCCTCTTCATTAATCATGAGCGCTTTTGATTCATTGGCAGTAAAATAAAGTCCCCCCCCCTCCCGGTCCTTTAATTCTTCGCTGATCAGCCGCCTTTCCGAAAGAACTTCTTTCTGCAATCTGTTTGTCTCTTCCAGTTTAATCTGCTGCCAGTTTTTATCGGCTTGAAAATCCTCCATGGCCCGGTTTATCTCTTTTCGAATATCTTCACAAACAGCCCGGGAAGCACGGTCGGTAAATGGATACTCCACCAGGTTACGGGCAAAACGAACCCGGCTGCTGACCACCACAGCCCTTTCGGCATCTTCACCCTCCATCCAGGAAGGGAGACGGCGCATATTTATTTTTCCTTCCATTATTTTTTCTCCTCTTTAAGCTGCTCGATTCTATCCCGCAGTTCAGCAGCTTTTTCATATTTCTCTTTGTTTACAGCTCGTTCCAGATCTTTACGCAGTATCTGCAGCTTGCGCTGGCCGGACATTTTCTGGAGTTTACCTCCCCGGGCTGAGCTACCCACGTGCTGGGCGGCGCCGTGAATTCTCTTTACCAGAGGTTCAAGCTGGTCAACAAAAACAGAATAACAGTTTTCACAGCCAACCCTCCCGGTTTGCTGAAACTCTTCAAAAGTGGTCCCGCAGGCGACACATTCTTCGGATTTTTCAAATTCATCATACATCGAGGAAAGCATGCTGGATACAGAATCTTCCCCGGAATTCCCCTGGGCCGATACATCCATTTCCCGGGCACAGTTTTCACACAGGTGATGGTGGGTCACTTCGTTATTGGAAATAGTAATCTGGTGAACGGTTGCTTTTGCATCGCCGCATTCATCACATAACATGGAACTATCACCTAAAAATAGGATCAAAATTTATCCATATGGCCGTCTTAAAATAGCATATACTCCTTTATATAATCTTAGGTTGTATTGGCCGGTTAAACAACACTATAGTGTTATTTAAACTGGATAAGGAAGGTTTTATTCCATTTTATTCGGGAAGCAGTTGATGAAGAATGATCCCGGTAATTGCAGCAACCACCATTCCACTCAGCTCAACGCCCTCCAGGACCGGGATCTGCTCGACTCCTACGCCCAGTACCAGGATAACGCTGGCAATAATCAGGTTCCGGGGTAGAGTGAAATCCACTTTATTGTCAACAACGGTTCGTATGCCAACTGCAGCAATCATACCATAAAGTAGGATAGAAACTCCCCCGACAACCGGATCGGGTATTGTCTGGATACCGGCTTCGATTTTAGGAATAAAAGCCAGTATAATCGCCCAGACAGCTCCCATGCTGACCACAAAAGTGGAATATACACCCGTAAGAGCCAGGACACCGATGTTTTCCCCGTAAGTGGTCAGGGAAGGACCACCAAGCAGACCCGAAATCATCGTTGCCACCCCGCCCCCGTAAAGCGTGGGATCAAGTCCGGGGTCATGGGTAACATCCCGCCCGATGGTGTTCCCAATGGCCAGCACATCACCAATATGTTCCACAATAGAAACAATCGCCGCCGGCGTAACTATCATAAAAACACGCCAGTTAAACATCGGGAGAGTAAATCCCGGCAGTCCCAACCAGCTCGCCTCATGAATGGCTTCAAATTCTACCACACCGGCAATTACCGCTGCTGCATATCCCCCGATCAACCCCAATAAGATCGGAATTACTTTCCGGAATCCCCGGCCAAAAACTGCAAAAAGCAACGTGAACAGGAGGGTAGCACCCGCCACCGGCCAGTGGTTCCCGGCCATATCAAGAGCTACCGGAGCCAGCCCCAATCCGATCACCATGATTATCGGGCCGGTTACCACCGGCGGAAATATTTTTGCCACGTTGTCCGGCCCTATCAACTGGACAATTAGCCCCACCACAATATAGGTAATACCGGCACCAATGATTCCTGCCTGGGCATGACGCAGAGTGAGAGTTGATGAGTCGGCAACAATTATTAGCGGGGCAATGAAAGCAAATGAAGAGCCTAAAAACCCGGGTACTTTCCCCCGGGTGAACAGGTGGAAAATAAGCGTTCCCACTCCGACGGCAAATAGAGTTGCAGAAACGTTAAGCCCGGTAAGAATCGGCACCAGGATAGTCGCCCCGAACATCGCCAGGGTATGTTGCAGGCCGAGAAAAATCTTCTGGTAAACATTAAACTCACAGGAAATATCCGCCCGGCAGGCTTCTATTTCCTCACCCGAACCCGACTGTTCATCTACCCGGTCCATGATGATTCTCCTTTAATTTAAAATTTGTTTTTAAATTTTTTCGCCGTGGGTGCTTACCTGCTGGCGGAATTTCTTGATTAATTTTTTGGAAACCGGGCCGGGAACACCGCCGTTTATTGGCCTGGTATCAATTTCCACAACCGGCAGCGCTTCGGCGGCAGTTCCGGTGACAAAACATTCCTCAGCTACGTATAAATCATAACGGTTGAGCGGTTCTTCGCGGACTTCGAAACCTTCGTCTTGCGCAATTTCCATCAGGGAAGCCCGGGTTATTCCTTCCAGGGCTCCCTGGTAAGGAGGGGGCGTCCGGATCAGATTATTCTCTTCCACCACAAAAATATTATCTCCGGTGCATTCGACAACATACCCGTCCTCGCCAAGCATAATCCCCTCTTCCATTCCCGCCTGTTTGGCCTCCATCTTGGCCATTATGTTGTTGAGATAATTTAAAGATTTCACCCGGGGATTTACCGCTTCGGAAGGATTGCGGCGGGTAGGAACCGTAACCAGTTTCAATCCTTTTTTGTAGGCTTCCTCGGGGTAAAGTTCAATATCGGCAGCTATAATAAAAACAGTCGGATCATCACATTTGTCGGGGTCCAGCCCCAGGTCTCCTATCCCCCGGGTCACAACCAGGCGGATATATCCGCTTACGATATCATTTTTCCGGCAGGCTTCCAGGCAGGCCTCCACCATCTCTTCCGGAGACATCGGAATATCAAGATTAATAACTTTGGCCGATTTATATAACCGGTCAATATGTTCTTTCAGTTTATATACCACTCCGTCATAGGCCCTGATTCCTTCAAAAACTCCGTCTCCGTATAATAAACCGTGGTCAAAAACGCTCACCGAAGCTTCTTCCTCCGGCACAAATTCTCCATTCATCCAGATAGATAGCGATGACATTTATATGCCCGCTCCTTTCATTTATACAGGAATAGTTTTTACAGTTTTACTTTAAAATAATTTCTAATTTAAAACAATAATTTTCTTATTCATTCCCGGTGGAGCCTGTGGTCCCGGAGCCGGTAAATTTTTTCCATCCCCCGGGCCAGGCGCATATCATGGGTGGCGACGATTATTCCGGTCCGGTTGCGCCGGGCAAGTGGTTTAAGCAGCTCCATCAACCGGTCACTGGCCTTCCGGTCGAGATTCCCGGTCGGCTCATCGGCCACCAGAAGGGCCGGGTCATGCATTAATCCCCGGACCACAGCCACCCGCTGGCGTTCTCCCGAGGACAGCTGGGAAGGCCGGGAGACGGCTTTTTTCGGCGGCAGACCGAGAGCAGAAATTAATTCTTCAAACCTGTTTCTTATCTTATCAACCGGCCAGTTGCGATCACTCAATACCACCGCAAGCCGGCAGTTTTCCCAGGCGGTAAGATCCGGCAGCAAAAGTGACTCCTGGAAGACAAATCCCAGCCAGCGCCCCCGCAAACGGGCCCGCTCGCCCGGTGTGTTTTTATATATGTTTTCTCCCCCCAGGGTAATCCGCCCCCCGTCCGGCTGGCGCATCGTTCCCAGGATCTCCAGCAGGGTAGTCTTCCCCTCACCGGACGGTCCCTGGATGGCAACTGTTTCTCCCTCGGCCAGGCTGAAATTTACATCCTCCAGGATTGGATGTTCTTCCTCGTAACTAAAATATATGTCCGAACCCTGCAGAATTATATCAGCCATACCTGAGCACCTCCGCCGGATCTATCCGGGAAGCTTTCCAGGCAGGATAAAGTGAACTTAAAAATCCAAGTGCAAGGGCCACCGTCCCGATCATCAACAGGTGAAAATAACTGACCTGCACCGGAAGATAACGCATTGGATAGACAGCCGGCAGTTCAAACATAATAACGTTTTCCAGCAGGTAAGCTCCGGACAGCCCGAGACCAAAACCTACTACTATCCCCAGGGAAGTAATTATTAATCCTCCGCTTAAAAACAGGAGCAGGATTGTCTTCGGGCCGGCCCCCATCGACATCATCATGGCAATCTGCTTTCGTCTCTGGAGAATTGAAAGCACCATCATACTGAGAATATTGATCGCCGCAACAAGAACAATCAAAACAAGCACTACAAAATATACTTTTTCCTCCAGTTGGAGGGCTTCAAATAGAGCCGGATTGGCCTCCATCCAGGTTACAAGCCGGTAACCGGTAAGCTTCTCTTCTAAATTTCTTTTGACCTCTTCGGCCCGGAAACGATCCTCTATCCATAACTCAGCGTAGGAAACCATCCCCTCCGGAACCCCGTAAAGTTGCCGGGCCACCGGCAGGGAAGCCAGGCCCAGAAACTGGTCCATATCCTGGAACCCGGTCTCTACGGTTCCTTCCACTTTTACAGACCGCCCGGAAGGTAAAATTCCAAAGGGAGTCTCGTCAGCATCAGGTCGAATAACCACCACTTCATCGCCCGGAATAACCCAGAGCTGGTTGGCCAGCATACTCCCCAGATATATCCCCTCTCCAGGTGGATCCTCCAGGGGCAGGCGCTCCTTCTTCCAGTCGGTAAAGGCCATTATCCTCCCCCCCTGGTAATCATCATGGGGAGATTTAAAAAGAGCGTCGCCCCTGATTACGCCAACCACTTCCTCCACCTGGTCTTCCGCTTCAACCTGGCGGCGTAAATCTTCAAGATCTATATAGCCCGGCCGTTCCGTAAAAACTCGGATGGGACTGTAAATTCCTACCAGCTGTTCCTGGAGAGTCATGGAAAAACCGTTCATTACCGCCAGGACCATGATCAAGGTGGCCACCCCCACCGCAATACTCAACAGGGCAAAGACCGTCAGCCAGGGCAGCACACCGATACTCTGGGAACGGAAAAGAAACCTGAATACTACCCGGAGCAGAAAAAAACGGTTTTTGCCATCATTATTCATCTGATATCTGACATCCTCTATAAAAAATATTCTCCCGGGAAACTTTACTCTCAAAACAATCTGCTTTGTAAAAATTTCTATTGTTTCAAACTCGCAAATAAAAAAATATTTTTTAATCGAATATCGCTTAACTTTAAACTTTAAGTCTGACCCTT